>JAAYPX010000265.1 GCA_012519565.1 Clostridiales bacterium
TCACTGGAACAATATAGAACTGCTATTTTTTTAGCTGTAGGAACTAATTGTAACAATAACTCTATTTGCTGCTTAATTGGAGTTAAATCTGAGGTTCCTGATACATTTCCTCCTGGGGCCTCATTGGATTCAACAAGACCTGATGCTGCTGGATCTGTTACAGCAGTAACTAGTATAGGAATATCCTTGGTTGCATTGGCTACAGCCTGGGCAGAGGGTGTTGAAATGGCCAGTATTAAATCCTTATTGTCATTCACAAATTTCGCTGCAATAGTATTGGAATTAGATTGGTCATTCTGTGCATTCTGATAATCAATTATTATGTTCTCACCATCTACATAACCAGCCTCTGCTAACGCATCTACGAAGCCCTGATAACTAGCGTCTAAAGCCGCATGGGCAACTAATTGACTGACACCTATTTTAATAGGTTCTTCTGATTTACCTACTTTCCCTGTATCAGCTTCCTTTGTACCACAACCAACAAGAGATAATATTGACAATGATGCTATTAATAAGACTGTTGTAATTTTTTTTAGTCTCATAAAATCCCCCTCAACTTTTTAAATATAAATAAATAATATCCATAATATTTTATCTTCTGTATAATACTTTGCTTGATAATACTCTACCTTAATATGGTACTTTATTGCTTTAACACTTTTAATGGATAAAGTGTACTATGAAATATTATATTCGTCAACCCTTTTTTTGATTTTAATATAAGATATAAAAAGAGCTTCGCCTGTGCGAAACTCTAATTATATATTTATATCCAGTGCATATGTTCAGCTAATATCTTAACCCCTATAAAAATAAGAATAATTCCACCGGCATATTCTGCATTGGTCTTATATCGTTCACCGAAGCGGTTACCAACAAAAACTCCAGCATAAGACATTGCAAAGGTTATTATTCCTATGAATAAAATTGGAACCCATATATCGATTCTAAGGCAGGCAAAGGTTATACCAACAGCTAAAGCATCTATACTGGTTGCAAAAGCCATAACTATTAACTCCTTGATACCATGGGAATCCTTACAATCATCCTCATCCTTCTTACGAGCCTCATTAATCATATTAACACCAATGGCTCCAAGCAAGGTGAAGGCAATCCAATGATCCACTCTAGTAATATAAGCTTCAAATTGTCTCCCTATCAACCATCCAATCAGTGGCATAATTGCCTGAAAACTCCCGAACAAAAATGCAGTTAGTACAGCTCTTTTGTAATCCATCTTTTTCATCTTCAATCCATTACATATAGCTGCTGCACAAGCATCCATAGCAAGTCCTACTGCGATTAGTATAATCTGTACTATTCCCATGATAATATCCTCCAATTGCAATATACATTTTAATTTATATCAAGGCTTTACAATGCCTGCTTTTATCCAATAGGAGATATTTTAGCATAAAAAGGTTGTACATTCAACTTGAAATTCTTCTTGAGTTTCCGTACTTTTATCCACAAGCACCCATTTTAGCCGGTTTGTTATAAACAACTTTCAGAAAATGCCCAAAATATAAGGAAATCCTCTCTTTGTTATGGTAAAATTAAGATGACA
>JAAYPX010000040.1 GCA_012519565.1 Clostridiales bacterium
CGTAATAATTATACAGGAAACACTCCCAAAGGCGATGCGATTTGGGTATCAAGACCTGGGGGGTATCCCTATGGAAGACCAGACAGTGTAAAGTTTGACATAATGTATAAATATAATGTTGATTTGAATATTGATAAAAACCCGTTTGGTTTAGAACTTGAATATTCAATTACCGATGGAACAAATACCTATAAGAGCAATGCAAATGGAGAAATCAGTATTCCTAATACAACAAATGCAAACTATAAGGCATTAATTTATGAAGTTGGTTCTGAAAATCCATTTTGCAGTATTGATCTGACACCAGGCAATTACAAGCATAGTACTTTAGGAGCTGAGCATCCATATGAAATAAATGTAGAAAAAGTATCTGAGTATAAAACACAAATGACAATATCTTATTATAATTATGGTGATATAAATCTTAACAGCAAATTGGATACTGAGGATATTTCATTACTGACTGCTTATCTTTTGTCAGGATATAATTTTATTCAAACAGGTAGTTCAAATGATTTAATACTTGGTAAATCGGGTAGCAATATTACTATAAATGGCGATATTTCTGCAAACGGAGATTTTAAGTTATGGAAGAATAATGCCAACATTAATGGTGTTCTTAGTGCTAAAAATTATTGGGAAAATGGTGAACCCAAAGGTCCTGAAAATTTCCCATCTTATTTCAATCAAATTGATGAATTCATCACAGAGTATTTCGACGATCAATATATGACAAAAACTTTCTTTAGCAAAGATGTTGATATATTTGACTGCGATACTGAATTTATTAATAATAATATAAATGTTAATAATTCGACGTTTGTAGACGGAAATGCTTTACTTAGAGGGAATGTTAATATAAACTCCAATTTTAAAGCAACTAATAATATAAATATTGAGGGTAACGTTCAGAATACCTCTGGTTACATTATTTATTCTGAAACTGGTGATATAACATTAGGGTATAAGGAAAATTATTCGGCTAATATTAATTTTAATGGTTTTATTTATGCCCCTAATGGAAAAGTAACAATTAAAGGTGATAACATAAATATTACTGGAACAATTATAGCAAAGGAAATCATTATTGAAGGTAATTCTATAAATTTCAACGTAGGAGCATTGAATCAAATTCCTGGATTTCTAAATCCATTATCGTTAACTAAATTTCAACTTTTGCTAGCAGATGTCAACAATAATAATATAATAAATATATATGATTTATCTGAATTGAAAAAGAAATTATTTAATCAGGACTTACCATCAACACTTTCTATCAGCAACGTAACAAATATACCGAACATTACTGAGGGAGAAGCTGTTTCGATTGCGGGGCTAATCACTTCTAATTACAATATAACTTCTGTAACTGTCGGAGTATATTCTGCTGAATCTGGTGGTACTGCGTATACTTCAGCTTCGGCTACACCCAACGCAACCTCATATAATATTTCGGCTTTAGATGCAAAAATATTATTTAATAATGTTATAGGTGGCGGAACACGATATTTCCGAATAGTTGCTAAAGATTCTTCCGGTAAAGAAAAAATATTTGTACAGCCTTTTACGGTAACAGCATCATCAACTCTATCTATCAGCAATGTAACGACTATACCTAACATTACTGAGGGAGAAGCTGTTTCGATTGCTGGAGAAATTACCTCCAATTACAATATAACTTCTGTAACTGTCGGAGTATATTCTGCTGAATCTGGTGGTACTGCGTATACTTCAGCTTCGGCTACACCCAACGCAACCTCATATAATATTTCGGCTTTAGATGCCAAAATATTATTTAATAATGTTACAGGCGGCGGAACACGGTATTTCCGAATAGTTGCTATAGATTCTTCCGGTAAAGAAAAAATATTGGTCAATCAGCCTTTTACGGTAACAAAACAAGGGATTACAACTCCGACAATACAAAGAATGATAGATAATATTCAGAATAGTAGTAATATTAACAAAAAAACCACATGTACTATAATTGCGAGGGTAATGCTGAATGAAGGTTATGAACCTGCCTTAGTGGCAGGCATGTTGGCAAATATTTGCAGCGAAGGGGAGATCGGACAATTTGAATACTATAACAATAATAGTCCACAATCCTATATAGTTGCTATTCCAAGCTCTTATAATTATCGTGTAAATTATAGCGGAAAACGTATCTATGATTCAAGTATAAATTTCAATACTGTATATAATATGGTATCCGAAATGTATAGCAAAGGGGCAACTAATATTTTCGGTTTAGGTTGCGTTCAATGGACTTCAAGAGATAGAATAAAACCGTTAGTTGATCTTTACAAACAGGTTAATGGCGGAAGAAGTACCATTACTTTTGACGAAGTTGCTAAAGCAGAGGGCGTAATGATAGCACGTGAACTCAACGGAAGTTATAAATATATTTATACGAGTTGGAAAAGCAGCAACTTGTCTAACCTAGATTCTCAAACTGCGGCATATAATGCAGGATATGATTTATGTATGAAATACGAAGTTCCTGCCAACCGGTATTCAAAAGCACCAGCAAGGGGCGATCTTGCTAAAGCGATATATATTGATATGGTCAAATAGTAAACTCATGTAAAGAAATAGGTGTCTACTCTAAAATTGGAATATCATTATTCTTAGCCACCCCTAGGTAGCACTAAAAACACGCATAGTACATAAAGGGGCATACAATGCACTATACGTTAATGCGATCTGCCCCCCTTATGTACTGGTTTATGTATGTTTTATAAGCGACATCAAAAGAAATTAAGTGAGGTAAAATATGAAAAAGTCACTATTGGTTTTTATTATATTTATGGCAGGTGTTGTTTTTACATCTTGTGGTTTAGATTCTTC
>JAAYPX010000003.1 GCA_012519565.1 Clostridiales bacterium
GGTATTGTTAAATTCATTGGGATATAGTTAATACCATAATATAGATTATTTTAGGATTGTTATATCTTTAAGTTTATGTTAAGCTAAAATAAACAATTGGACAAAAATACAAATGCACTTAGGAGGGGATTGAGTGAGGTTACGAAAACAAATAAGGGCTTTTGGCTTAATATTTTTAATAATTATTTTTCTATTGGACCTTAGTAATCATTACATAATACAGGCAAAGGCAGCAAGCTTTGATGAAATCAATCACCCTGATGTATTTCTTAAGCAGGTTAATGGTGATATGCAATGTACTCTGGTAGCCTCTACTATGCTTGTCCGCAGGGCATCCATGTTGTTGGGAAATTCAAATTGGCAAGATATAACTGTAGAGCAAATGAAGAAGCAGGCATGGGTCGATGGAGTTGGGATTAAGTATACTTTTACATACGATGGCATTACAGTGAATAAGGCTAAATTTGGGGATGATCCAGTAAATGAAGCTATTACTTTGCTACAAGAGCATCCTGAGGGTATCGTATTATATGATCAATTTGGAAGTTCCAGATCTCACGCTGTATTATTAACTGATTATACCAACGAGATGTTCTACTGTGCTGATCCATCAGATGGGGTCCCCCATGGAAGAATACCTATTAATGAGGGACTGGTACAAATAAAAAATGCCGATTATTATTACTATGTGTCAAGCCCAACTATTCCTGTAGTAGCTCCTTCCTTAGATGATGAGAAGATTAATCACCCATTAACAGACTTAAGTACATATGAGGTTGAGTTATCTCAGACAGACTATTATTATGATGGAAATGAAAAGAGGCCGGAAGTAATTATACCAGGATTAGTAGAGAATATAGATTATACCCTTTCTTATATCAATAATGTGTATCCAGGTAATGCGGCTGTCATTATTATAGGCAAGGGGACATGTTCTGGTATTATAATAAAATGCTTCACAATTCGGGAAGCTACTATATATGATTATTTTAATGAAATCAGTGTTGATATAACAAAGAAAAGTATTAAAACAGGAAAAACTGCTACGATCCAAGCTATTATACCTGAAAGCCTTATACTTGTGAAGGAATTTAGCAGTGATGAACAGGGGTTTAGTAATGAAGTAAAAATAAGTTATTCATCAAGTAATAACAAAATAGCTAAAGTAAATTCCGTAGGAAAAGTGACTGGAAAGAAAAAGGGAAAAGCAACTATAGATGTAACTGCTGAATTAGCAGATGGAGCAAAAAGAGTATTCACTGTAGCCATAACCGTGAAATAGATGTTATAAAATAAATTACCCATGATGTTAATATCATAGTAATTAAGCAAAAAGCCTGCCGAAATCTCAGCAGGCTTTTGCTAAAAAGGGGAGGATAAGTATTTAACTTTTCTTTTGTAATCATAATTGGAGGGGGAATCCAATTATGAAAGAGCATACGCATTTATATCCCTTAAGGGAACTATTGTGTTCCACTTAGGATATTACTATCATGCCCAATTAATATAATTTTATACACTGGATAAAACATTTTTACTGGATTTTTTTATAAAATGTTAATTAGAAAAAATACAATTGATTTAGCATATATTTATTGGTAAAATATATAAAGGTATTAAATTAAATAAAGTTCTAAAAGATAAGAAAGGGAAAAAATATGAGTTTATTGCAAGAATGGCGTGATTTTGCCTATGCTTATGATATGGGAAGTCGAGAAGGAAGTTTATTCTGGGCTAATTATTTTAATATTGAAAAGGAGATTTACCAAAAGATATTAGCTAATCCTGATACTGTATGGGAAGATACCGTGGCCTCCTTAGCTAAAGAGTTCGATACAGATTTAAAGTATTTTGTTGGTTTCTTAGATGGAATTAACGATAGCCTAGTAACCCCTAATCCTATTGAGGAGATGGAGGAGGATACCAAGGTAAATCTAAAATATGACAAAGAAAAATTATATTATAATATGGTTGCAGCCAAGGCAGACTGGTTATATGAATTACCTGAGTGGGACAAGCTTCTTAGCGAGGAACGTAGGAAAGAACTGTATAAACAGCAGAAGAGTTCAGGGACCATAGTAAAAGGTAAAAAGATTGGTAGAAATGAGCCTTGTACCTGCGGTAGTGGTAAAAAATATAAGCATTGCTGCGGAAAATAACATATAAAAAACAAATTAAGAAGGTGCTTCTTATTCTGTCTTTAGAAGGACCTTCTTTTTTAAGATAGATGTTATTATTTATCTTCATTTTTTTGTGTGTAAATTAAAAACTTAATAAATTTCTTAACATAATCTATTTGCTCAGGAGATAAATCTTGATATAATTCAAAGATCTCTACAATATCCTTGTCCAAGATCTCTCCGCCTATTGGCAGATAGGAATCAGTGATTCCCAGTAGATAATCGCAGGATACATCAAAATATTTTGATAAGGAAATTAATTTCTCCAAGGAAGGTTCATTCCTTTGGGATTCATAGTTTGATATTGCGGTTGCCTTTAGACCAAGAATATCTGCTAGTTCACTTTGGGTCAAGTTGTTTTCATGCCTTAATTGCTTAAGGCGTTCGCTGAATTTCATACAATCCTCCTAATTTAAATTACTATCATAAGGAACTAAATTATTAGATATATAATAAAGATAAAAGCTATTACAGAAACCTACTATTAATATGAAAGTGACTATATCCACAATCCAATATTATACATATTATTAATTGTAATTGTCAACATGATTATAGTCGCAATTACTAGCATTTATATCTACACCTATATTTACCTATATTTCGTAACAATAATTATTTGTTTCTTAATTGACAAAAATAGACAGATTAAATATGATATATCTATGTAATTTTTACAAATATAAAAAAATCATATAGTATAAAATATGGATAAGTATATATTATCCCAAGAATCAATTATAGAAAGAGTATATGTTTATGGAAAAATCTAATATAAAGCGTAGATATCGTTTACTAATGGATAATTGTCAAGAGATCATTTTGTACTTTAATGAGGCCGGTTATGTAATATATTATAACAAGAAGGCTATAGAGGAATTGGGCTATTATGATAATTTTTATAATATCAATATAGCTGATATTTTTAGAAGAATTGTAAAGATAGAGAATAATCAACTTATTATTGCTCCAAGATTCCTTAATCATCAAGGGGAAACAGTTGCCTACAGGAAGGATCAGACTTGCTTCCCGATTAAGTTGAAAATATCTATTAACAGAAGTAAGGGATTTTCAGGGATATGCTGCGCAATTAATATTACAGATAAAAAGGATAAAACCAAGCAAATATATTATTTGAGACGGGATTTGAAAGTTGCTAAAAAGATTAAGAGTGAAATCATAGCCAATGTCACCCACGAATTAAGAACTCCTATTAATGGTATTATGGGATTAATAAATAATTTGATGGACACAGAGTTAACTACGGCCCAGCTGAATATTATTAATATAATGAATCAGTGTTGTTTGAATATGAATAATATAATTAATGATTTACTAGATTTTTCAGAATTATCAACTGGGGATATAAAGCTGGAGGAGAGCTGTTTTCATTTCCCCAATTTTATTGATAAAATAATTAACCGCCATAAATGTAATATCAATAAAAAAGGTTTAAAATTCTTAGTTAATGTGTCCGATGATATCCCTACTTGGCTGGTAGGAGATGAATTGCGTTTAAGTCAAATAGTAAATAATTTATTGTCTAATGCTGTCAAATTTACTTCCATTGGCCAGATTGCAATGGAAGTTGCTATAACTGCCCAGACTAATAATAGTGTAGAATTATTTTTTGTTATAATGGATACAGGTATAGGCATAAAGCAGGAGGATATTAGTAGGATATTTCAAAGTTTTATACAGGGAGATGGATCTATTACAAGAAAATATGGTGGTACTGGGATAGGCCTAGCCATTTGTAAGAGGCTGGTTAAAGCAATGAATGGAAGGATTTATGTAGAAAGTGATATAAATATCGGAAGTACCTTTTCATTTTCAGTTTGGTTGAAAAAAGCAAATGATGAACCAGCGTCAAAAAATAAGGATTTAATCGAAACTAATATAGATTATATCGGAATTAATTATTTAAAGGATAGTTTACATAAATCTATTGAAGAATTTTACATCGAAGGAGTATGTGATAAGAGCATAATCTTAAATCAAGATGTAAGTTTATTAAATGACAGTTTTGATACTTACTCTGTCATATATGATAAACCCTCAAAGTTAAAAAATGACATCTTGGATTTGTGTGAGAAACTTATTATTTGTATTGAGATGAGAAATTGGGAGAAGGCTGAAAGTTTTGCTGAACAGATTAAAAAGATAACACCCAAAGGGCAGAAAGATATTGATAGCAATATTATGCGGCTTCTGCTCTCTGTCCGCAAGGAAGATTATGACAAGTCCTTATCTGCTCTTGAGAAAATTATAAATCAGTTGAATGAGGTTTAATATGGAGAAT
The DNA here is from genome assembly GCA_012519565.1 of Clostridiales bacterium. Taxonomy (GTDB): domain Bacteria; phylum Bacillota; class Clostridia; order Lachnospirales; family Lachnospiraceae; genus Mobilitalea. Next base: position 4,483 of record JAAYPX010000003.1, read on the forward strand.
TTAAATAATGACACCCCTAATATTTTGATAGTGGATGATGTTAATGCACACCTGGTAATGATGACTGAAATTATAAAAAAAGCAGGATATATTGCAAGACCAGTTACCAGTGCCCATCAAGCCTTGCTAGCAATCAAAGCTCTTACACCTGATTTAATACTAACGGATGTATCTATGCCTGGAATGAATGGTTTAGAATTTTGCTCTTTGGTTAAGAAAAATCCTTTAACCTGTGATATACCTATTATCTTTATATCTGGGCTTACATCAGTGGAAGACAGGATAAAAGGTCTAAAAGCTGGGGCGGTGGATTATATTGTTAAGCCTTATTCCATTGAAGAAGTGACACTTCGAATTAACCTACATATCAAGATTAGTAGGATGCAAAAGGATAAGCAATCATATAATAGAAAGTTACATACAGTAATTAATGATCAGATCAATAAAATATATGAGGAACAAAGAAATATAATCTATGCCATGGCTAAGATATCAGCCATTAGGGACGGCAATACTGGAAAGCACTTGATTAATGTAAGTAAAGGCAGTCGATTGCTGGCTATTAGTTTGCAGATATTACCAATATATGAGAAAGAAGTAACTAAGCAGTTTATTGATACAATTGAATTGGCTGCCCCCTTGCATGATATAGGTAAGATATTAATACAGGATAGCATACTACTTAAAGAAAGTTCCTTAGACACTAATGAGAAAAAAATAATGGAGACCCATACAGTGATAGGAGCTAATCTACTGGAGGAAGTATATTCATATAGCAAAAATAATGATTATTTGAAGATGGCTATAGATATTGCTATGTACCATCATGAAAAATGGGATGGCACTGGTTATCCCAAGGGGCTGGCTGGAGATAATATTCCCCTTAGTGCTAGAATTGTATCTGTTGTTAATACCTATGATATCTTAGCCAGTACCAGGTGTTATAAACCAGCCTATTCCCATGAGAAATGCATGGAAATTATTAATTCCCAGGCAGGTATACGATTTGATCCCCAAATAGTAGAGAACTTTAACAAGATACAAAATCAAATTAAGCGGTATAGAAATTAATAATATTGGCAAAGTTGGTATTAAATTGGATAATTTACAAACAATAAGCTGGCATACCAGTTTATAGCATATTATACTAGCTTATAAAACGGAGAATAGATAACGGAGATAAGATATGAAAAAGAAAGATATGTATATCAACTATCATCATTCCTATAGTAAAAGAGGTAGAAGATCTGGAAATAGAATATTTAAAATTATATTTATATTATTATTACTCATAGCTATTGGTTGTCTTTGTTATTATGGTATTATATGGCGAATTAATCAAAATCTAAATATTAATAACAATGGAGATAATAATAATGATATAACTAGTGATGTTGATCAGGAGATTGACGCAGATGTTAATACTGACTTGGACTTAGACCTGCATCAAGATGAAGAGCATGGGGAAGGAGCAGGTCTAGATAATCAGGAAGAAGATAATGGACAGGTTAATGACCCTAATAACCTACCTGATGATGAGCAGGGACAGGAAGTTGGCGTAGCTGATAATCGCAGCCCAGTTGTTGCTAAAGGAATCTATGTCACAGCCAGTGCCATGGTTAATAGAAGAGATGAAATAATTGATATAGCAGATACCACAGAGATAAATGCCTTAGTCATAGATGTAAAAGACGACAATGGTAGAATTACCTATAATATGAATAGTGAATTGGTGCAGGAAATAGGTGCAGCAACCAATACCATATCCGATATGGAAAATCTTATTTATACCTTAAAAGATAAGGGGATATATACAATAGCCCGTATAGTTGCCTTTAAGGATCCCTATCTGGCTTCTCAAAAGCAGGAATGGGCCATTAAGAAAATGGATGGTAGCCTTTACCAAGATAATAATAATCAATACTGGATTAATCCATATAAGAGGGAAGTCTGGGACTACTTAATAGAAGTAGCAACTGAGGCTGCAAAGATAGGTTTTGATGAAATCCAATTTGATTATATCCGTTTCTCCACCGGTGGCGGCATAGAAAATGCTGATTATGGAGAAGATGCAGTAGATATATCTAAAGAGGATATTATTACTGAATTTACAAAACAGGCATATGAGAAATTAAAGCCTCTTGGTGTATTCGTTTCTGCTGATGTATACGGAACAATAATAAGTAGTCAAATAGATGCGGCCTTGATAGGGCAGAATTATGTAGAGATGTCAAAGTATTTAGATTATATCTGCCCAATGATATATCCATCCCATTTTGGAGAGGGCAATTATGGAATTGAATATCCTGATTTACAGCCCCAAGATATTGTTAGAAAAGTATTGGTTGCATCTAAGGAAAAGCTAGATACTATACCAGAGGAGGAGCATAGGGCTATAGTTAGGCCATGGCTCCAAGACTTTACGGCATCATGGATATCTAATTATCAGGTCTACGGTGGGAAACAGGTTAGAGAACAGATTGAAGGAGTCTATGCCGCAGGTTATGAAGAATGGATTCTATGGAATTCAACTGGCAGATATTCAATAGATGGATTATTGGAGGAATAACATTTAACCCCTGTCTAAATTACAAGCATATATTTAAGAGATAAATAATATATATCTAGTATAAGTGGCCTGGAGGTGTCAAATGGATAAGATTATTAGGCAGAATACCAAGATTATTTATCTTCTTAAAGGACTGTTTATTTCCTATATTGTAACTGGATTTATATTACTTATATTAGCATTTCTAATGCTTAAAATGGATATTTCAAGTGCTGTAATTAGTGGGGGAACCATATTTACTTATATCCTATCAGGGTTTATCAGCGGTTTCTATGTGGGGAAAAAGGTAGAGCAGAAAAAATTCCTATGGGGTTTAGCTATGGGAGTAGCTTATTTTATTATATTTATGCTGGTTTCAATATTGATGAATCAGGGCGCATCATTGGCTCTTGGCAGTCTTCTAATGGTATTGATAATCAGCGCTATAAGTGGTATGGTTGGTGGAATGTTAAGCTAGATGGTAGTATATAGTATGAAAGGATTATGATTATTGCGAGAAAATAATATCATAATCCTTTTTATCCTAAAAAATATTTGTAATCTAGGGACTAATTGATTATACTATACGTGAGTAAATGTTGCGTATTATGCCATTATTATATTGTAGTAGGCAACTTATACTTTAATATATTTCAGTGTAGAAGGATAAAGTATGATAAGGTTATATGGCATACTTGCATGTACAAGCATCATAAAGAAAGTATCATCAAGAAAGTAAAGTAAAGAAAGCGTCATAACGAAAACAGTACGGATTGGAGAGTTGTATTGTATGAAAGGTATAATACTGGCGGGCGGAATGGGGACAAGACTCTATCCCCTAACTAAAGCTGTTTCAAAACAAATATTACCTGTTTATGATAAACCTATGATATACTATCCTCTGTCTGTCTTAATGCTGGCAGGGATACAGGAAATATTAATAATATCTACACCAAGAGATATTAAATTATTTGAGGAATTGTTAGAAGATGGAAGTAAATTTGGTTTAAATATTCAATATGCCATTCAAGAAAAAGCTAATGGTCTTGCTGAAGCCTTTATTATTGGAGAAGAATTTATTGGGTCTGATAAGGTAGCACTGATATTAGGGGACAATATATTCTATGGCCGTAGTTTTACTGAAACCTTAAGGAAAGCGGCAGCAAGGGACCAAGGTGCTACTATATTTGGCTACTACGTTAAAGATCCTACTGCCTATGGGGTAGTCAACTTTGATGAAGAGGGCAATGCAATATCCATAGAGGAGAAGCCCAAGAAACCAAAATCCAACTATGCAGTTCCTGGACTGTATTTTTACGACAATGAGGTAGTTTCTATTGCTAAAAGTATAAAGCCTTCGGAGCGTGGAGAATTGGAGATCACCAGTGTTAATAATGAATATTTAAAAAGGGGAGCCCTTAAGGTTGAAATCTTAGGAAGAGGTATGGCGTGGCTTGATACAGGTAACCATGATTCCCTTCTGGATGCTTCCAATTATGTAGCTTCTATACAAAAGAGGCAAGGGCTATACATTTCATGTATAGAAGAAATAGCTTATAAAAATGGCTATATTAGTAGAGAGCAGCTATTATCACTGGCTGAAACTATGAAAATGACTGAATATGGTCGCTATCTTATCGATGTGGCGGAGGGATTATAGTGGGGAATTTCGAATTTAGAACAACTGGTATAGATGGATTGTATTTAATTGAGCCTAAGGTTTATGGTGATCAACGGGGATATTTCATGGAAACCTATAATGAGGCAGAATTTAAGGCTGCTGGGCTTGATATAAAATTTGTTCAAGATAATCAATCCTTTTCACGAAAAGGAGTCCTAAGGGGGCTTCATTATCAAAAACAACATCCCCAAGGAAAACTAGTTAGAGCCCTATATGGAGCTATATATGACGTAGCCATCGATTTAAGAAAAAATTCCAAAACATATGGTCAATGGTATGGTGTCGTTCTATCAGGGGAAAATAATAAAATGCTATACGTACCTGAAGGCTTTGCCCATGGTTTTTATGTAATATCTGATGAAGTCTGCTTTATCTATAAATGTACTGACTTCTATCATCCCGAGGATGAGGGAGGTATTATATGGAATGATAAAGATTTAGCTATTCAATGGCCCATTAGTGAGGGAATGGAGGTAATTCTATCTGAAAAAGATAAGAAGCTTCCGACTTTACGAGAAAGTGGATGGACTTTTGATATATAATAGAATATTATGAAAATTATCTTATCAGAGAAGTGGAAAAGAGGTTGAGATGTCTCGTATATTAATTACTGGTGCCAAGGGGCAATTAGGAAAAGCTCTTACTCTATTATTAAAGGACAAAAAGCCATATGAATTGTTTCTTACTGGTCATACCCCATCGGAAGATGGAAGTGTGGCTAAGCTAGATATCGCTGATGAAACAGCAGTTAATAATACTATTAAGAGAGTTAAACCAGATATTATTATAAATTGTGCAACCATGACTGCAGTGGATTTATGCGAAAGTGAGCAAGAGAATGCTTATAGAGTCAACAGCCAAGGAGCAAAATACTTGGCTCAGGCAGCCGCTCAAATAGATGCTAAGCTTATTCAGGTTTCAACAGATTATGTATTTGACGGTAAGAAAAAGGAGCCTTATATAGAAAGTGATGCTACCAATCCATTAAACGTATATGGCACAACAAAACTCCAAGGAGAGCTTTTTGTGTTAGAACATTGTAAGAAGTCAATGATAGTTAGAACTGCATGGTTATATGGAGAGGGCAAAAATTTCGTAAAAACCATGCTTCGTCTAGCTGATAGTGGTAATAAGATACGGGTTGTTGCCGATCAATTTGGTACACCAACCAGTACTATAGAATTAGCCAAGACTATAATATATCTGATGGAAACCGAGGCTTATGGTATCTATCATGCAACCTGTGAAGGCAGTTGTAGCTGGTATGAATTTGCAGAAATGATTTTCCAGGTGGCAGGTAAGGATGTAAAAGTTGAGGCGATTACTACAGCGGAATACAAAACTCCTGCTCAAAGACCTCTGTACTCTGTCTTGGATAATAAGGCCTTAAGAGAGCGTCATGGCTATTATATGAAAGATTGGAAGGTAGCATTTACAGATTATATGCAAGAATTTTTTAGATAATCCCGTCGATAGATATAAATTCAAGATAGAAAGGTAATAAAAATTCTGATTTGCAATTATAATATAAATTTAAATAGAAGGGATGTTAAGGGATGAGAACGTATCTAATAACAGGTGGAGCAGGTTTTATTGGTTCTAATTTTATAATATACTTATTGGAGAAATATAAAAGGGATATCAGAGTTATTAATATAGACAAGCTTACTTACGCAGGGAATCTAGAGAATTTAAAATCCGTTGAAAAGTTAGATAATTATGAGTTTCACAAGATTGATATATGCGATAAGGAGGCAATAAGTAAGTTATTTGCAGAAAACCAGATTGACAGGGTTATTCATTTTGCTGCAGAAAGCCATGTAGATAGAAGTATACGGGATCCTGAGGTTTTTGTTAAGACCAATGTATTAGGAACTATAAATCTCCTTAATGCTGCAAAACTTGCCTGGGAGAGAGAGAAGGGATATATAGAGGATAAAGTATATATTCAAGTATCTACCGATGAGGTATATGGATCTTTAGAAGATGATGAGGGTTATTTCTATGAAACTACTCCCTTAGATCCCCACAGCCCTTATTCTGCCAGTAAAGCTTCTGCAGACCTGTTGGTAAAGTCTTATATAGATACTTATAAATTCCCGGCTATAATAACTAGATGTAGTAACAATTATGGCCCCTATCAGTTCCCAGAAAAATTAATACCACTTATGATTAACAATGCCCTAGCAGGCAAGAAACTACCTGTATACGGTAGAGGACAGAATATAAGAGATTGGCTATATGTATTAGATCATGCCAAGGCAATAGATTTGGTTGCTGAAAAAGGTAAGCTTGGAGAAGTGTATAATGTTGGTGGCCATAATGAAAAAAGGAATATCGAGATTGTCTCCATCATTATTGATACACTACTGGAATTATTACCAGCAGACGATCCCAGAAGAGACTTGGTATCCCATGATTTGATTACTTATGTGGAAGACCGCAAAGGCCACGACTATAGGTATGCTATAGCTCCAGATAAAATCAAAAAAGATATAAATTGGGAGCCTGAGACCCCTTTCCATGAAGGGATTAAATATACTATAAAGTGGTACTTGGAAAATGGCCAATGGATGGAGCATGTAACCAAGGGAGAATATCAACATTATTATAATCAGATGTATAAAATATAGTATTTAAATTTTGACTTGTAAATTTATAAATAGGTGTGTTAATATACAAAAATAGTTTTAAAATATAGTTTTATTAGAATATATATTTTGATGTACTTATTTAAATTTAAATTATGAAAGGTAATAGAGTCCATGAGATATGAAGAGTTTACAATAGAGGGTCGCAATGCTGTATTAGAAGCTTTCCGTTCAGGAAAGACCATAGATCGTCTTTTTATTCTAGAGGGAAATCAGGACGGGCCCATTAGAACTATACTTAGGGAAGCAAAGAAAACTGATGCCATAATAACCTATGTTAAGAAGGAAAGATTGGAGCAGTTATCTTCCACTGGAAAGCACCAGGGGGTAATAGCTTATGCAGCGGCTTATGAATATGCCTCTATAGAAGATATATTTGCTTTGGCCCAAGAGAAGAATGAGGATCCATTTATTGTACTGCTAGACAGCATTGAAGATCCCCATAATTTAGGGGCTATTATTAGAACAGCTCACCAAGCAGGAGCCCATGGTATTATAATACCGAAACGCCGAGCAGTAGGATTAACTGCAACTGTAGCTAGGGTTTCATCTGGTGCTATTAACTATCTTCCAGTTGCTAAAGTGACAAACTTATCAAATACTATTGAAGAATTAAAAAATAGGGGATTATGGTTTGTCTGTGCTGATATGGATGGGGAGTTAATGTATAACATTAATCTCAAAGGCCCGATTGGTTTAGTAATAGGTAATGAAGGGGAAGGAGTTAGCAGGCTGGTAAAAGAAAAATGTGATTTTACTGCTAAAATACCAATGTACGGTAAGGTTGATTCCCTTAATGCATCTGTAGCTATGGGAGTTATGGCTTATGAAATAGTTAGACAGCGGATTATGTAATAGAATATCTAGGAGGCTACCCTTAATGAAGATGGATATTGATTATCAAGATTTAACTGACGAAGATATCATTGGCAGATTTCATGAAGGTGATGAAAACGCAGTTGATTTCTTAATGGAAAAATATAAATATTTGGTTAGAAATAAAGCCAGAACCTTTTATCTAATCGGAGGGGACAGAGATGATCTGATTCAGGAAGGAATGATAGGATTATATAAAGCAATAAGGGACTACCGGGAGGATAGGGATAGTACCTTTTACACATTTGCTGAGCTTTGTATTTCTAGACAAATATATACTGCAATTAAAGCCTCCAACCGCAAAAAAAACATACCATTAAATACATATATCTCATTGGATGCCCCTATAAATGGAGATAGCTGTGAAAATAATGAAAATGAAGTGCTTCTTGATGTGATTTATCAAAAAAACTTATCAAATTTATCAAATCCTGAAGAATTAGTTATTGACAAAGAGAATACTTCTATGATAGAATATGAACTCGTAAGGCGCTTGAGCAACTTAGAAAAACAAGTCTTAGATTTATATATGCAAGGACTAAAATATTCGCAGATAGCAGAAGTTTTAGATAGAGAGCCTAAGACAATTGATAATGCTTTAACAAGAATAAAAGCCAAGTTAAACCAAGTCCTTAAGGAAATATAAGATCATAGATGCTGTTGTAGCTCAGATGGTAGAGCACTTCATTGGTAATGAAGAGGTCAGCGGTTCAAGTCCGCCCAACAGCTTATCGAGGTGTGGCTCAGTTTGGCTAGAGCGCTGTGTTAGGGACGCAGAGGCCGCAGGTTCGAATCCTGTCACCTCGATTATAGATAACACGATTGATAAGATTATTTTTTAAATTTTATCGATCGTGTTTTTTTGTGCATCCAGCTCTAAAAGCTCCAGGGGCAACACCTGTTAATTTTTTGAACTGGCGGCAGAAATGCTCGATATTATTATAGCCACAAAGTGTAGCTATTTCAGCAATGGATTTAAAATCCTGCATTAGATATTCCTTAGCTAATCGGATTCGACTATTAATAACATCTTCCATACATGATATGCCAAATGTGTTTTTATAAATTGCTTGAAGATACCCAGGGCTTAAGTGAATTTGCTTAGCCATTTCGGCTACTGTCCAGTGATGGCCAGGGTTATTATGTATCTGTACTCGCAGCTTAATTAGATTATAGTAATTGGGTGAAATATTATTGTGAAGATAAGATTCATGAAGTTTGTTAAATAATATTCTAAAGAGGTAGTCTACAGATGAAACTTTGAAATCTTTATTAAAAATATGTTCAGTATTAAGTAGTTGAAATAATTTATGACAATAAAGGGGATCATCAAGGGGGAATGGTATACCATAAGGGAGTTTAGAGTTAATGACATAAGCTTCATCGGAATCAAAAAGAATCCAATCGTTTATATATTGATCAATGGATGCACGATAATAAATTTTTTGGTGGGGTTGGTATAATACGGCGCAGTGAGCTGGATATTCCTTTAGCTGGCCATCCACCAAAAAAAGGGCAGGTGTATGGATATGAAGAAGAAGCCAGCAATCGTGTCCTTTGGGTATATGGAAAACAAAATTATCTGGATGCTTGGCTTCACATCCTATAAAATGTATCTTTATCATAATCTATCACCAAATCTTAGGATATATCAAATTTACTTTAGTATAAATCATTGTCCCAGTATAGTCAATAAACTAAAATAGATTTCATAAATTAGTTTTCTCACTAAATTATATTAATTAATTATTAAAGAACATGATTAAAAGTCAAATATTAGTATTAGTTTTATAACTAAAATCCACCTAATTGCTTATAGTTGCATCTACATTAATTAATAAGGAGGTTAGTATTCATAATGACAATTTCAGAAATGTATCAAAATTATAATGCAAAAAACCCTATAATACAGACCCTATATACTTCAGATCCAGCTCCCATGGTATATAAGGATAGGCTCTATCTATATACCGGACATGATGAAGATGGAGCTACTTGGTTTACAATGAATGATTGGAGATGTTATTCAACCACCGACATGGTTAATTGGACAGATCACGGTTCCCCCTTATCTTATAGAGACTTTAGTTGGTCATCTGGGGATGCATGGGCAGGACAGTGTATTGAAAGGAATGGAGTGTTTTATTTCTATGTACCAATCAAGAAAAAAGATGGTGGAATGGCCGTAGGTGTTGCTAAGTCCGATAGCCCAACAGGACCGTTTCAGGATGCACTGGGTCATCCTTTGGTGGAAACTGGTACAGGTGATATTGATCCAACTGTTTATATTGAC
>JAAYPX010000041.1 GCA_012519565.1 Clostridiales bacterium
GTTGAAACTCTTTTTCTACTATTTTGGCTTCACTTTTTAAGTGAAAGCAATAATTAGGTGAAATACAGTAACTATGCGGTGCTAGGCACCGATTAATGATTTATCATGAATAATTCAGGTTTAATTTATAATTATAAATTAAAAATAAATTAAGTCAATGATTATATTTAATTTATATACAGTCCAATGTTTTCCAAGGGTTTATTTAATATATATAGAATTTGAAGCCATTTCTATAAAGACAAAAAGTGGCTCCAACAAAGCCACTTTAAAATCTATTTATATTTAATCTTTATAACAAGAAAAGATTGAATCAAGCTTTTTACTATCTATTTTAGGAGTTAGGATACTAACTATTGGTACTACTATTAATCCTAATACCATGGCAAGGGCACCAGCATTGATTGGGGATGCTATAAATTTAACAAACATATTACTGACTGTAATTCCAACCCCTGTCATAAAACCAGCCCATACACCTGCCTTAGTAACCCCCTTCCAATATAGGCCATATAGAAAAGGTGCTAGGAAGGATCCTGCCAAGGCTCCCCAGGATATTCCCATCAGTTGTGCAATAAATGCTGGTGGGTTCAATGCTAAAACCACAGATAGGACAATAAATACTACGATTAAAAATCTCATTATAAGAAGCTGCTTCTTCTCACTTAGGTCTTTAACTATAGTTCCTTTAATAAAATCCAATGTCAATGTAGAACTGGAGGTTAGTACAAGACTTGATAAAGTTGACATGGAAGCAGATAGAACTAATACAACTACAACTCCTATTAAAATATCAGGAAAAGAAGATAGCATAAAGGGTATAATTGCATCATAGATTACTGAGCCATCTGCATTACGTATTGCCAGGGAATCATAGAGCCTAGCAAATCCTCCAAGGAAGTAACAGCCTCCAGAGATTATTACTGCAAACACTGTAGATATTATTGTTCCTGTCTTAACAGATTTTTGATCCTTAATAGTATAAAATTTATGTATCATCTGAGGAAGCCCCCAGGTGCCAAGGGATGTTAGGATTACCACCCCCAGCAAATTAACTGGATCTGGTCCAAAAAATGAGGTAAATGCCCCTGGCTGACCTAAAGATACTGGGATATCACTTTCTATCTGGGCCAGCTGCTGAATAGCCGCCATAAAACCACCATTTCTACTTAACACAGATGCTATAACTGCTATAATACCTACTATCATTATGATACCTTGGATAAAATCATTAATGGCAGTTGCCATATATCCACCAAGGATTACATAGATACCAGTTAAGGCAGCCATACCAATTACACAAACCCAATAAGGAACATTAAAAGCCATCTCGAATAACCTAGATAAGCCATTATACACAGATGCAGTATAGGGAACTAAGAATACAAAGGCTATGGCAGAGGCTACTACCCTTATGCTTTTACTATCATATCTACTGCCAAAAAAATCAGGCATAGTAGTAGATTTTAAATGCTGGGACATTATTCTGGTTCTACTTCCCATGATTTTCCATGCCAGCAGACTACCTATAAAGGCATTACCAAGCCCAATCCAAATAGCAGATATACCATGCTTCCATCCAAACTGTCCAGCATACCCTACAAATACTACTGCTGAAAAATAGGAAGTGCCATAGGCGAAAGCCGTAAGCCATGGACCTACTGAACGCCCTCCCAATACAAAGTCCCCCACATTAGTTGCATGCTTTCTTGCATAGATACCTACTAAAACCATTATGGCAAAAAAGCATATTAACAATACTATTTTTATTAACATATCTTCCCCTACTCTTTCTATAGTTATCTTACTTTATCACTTTAAAGCTACGACGCTTTAAAGTGATAGTATCAAATCTATTATACTTTGTCAATAAAAAAACGATAAAATAATATTTAATAGAATTTAGTTAAAAAAGTTTGACTTTCTACTGATATTTGATTATACTTTTCTAAAGTTTATTCATATTATTTTGATAGGATATATAGGTTACTATAAGAAGATATAATAGAGTATAATCTAAGGAGGTTATGGTTTTATGGATATTTCCACCATATGTATTCATGGTAGTGATGGTAATGATCCTACCGGCTCTATCACTGTCCCAATTTATCAAACTGCTACTTTCGCCCATCCTGGTGTTGGCTTAAGTACAGGATATGATTATTCCAGAGTACAAAATCCTACCAGACAACATCTGGAGAAATTAATGGCTGAGCTGGAGGGAGGAGCCGATGCCCTTGCTTTTTCCACTGGGATGGCTGCTATAGCTGCTATGATGGAGCTTTTTCAGATAGGTGATCATATCATAGCACTAAATGATTTATACGGAGGATCTGTCAGGCTTTTTCATACCATATCTGAAAAAAACGGCTTAACCTTTACATATACTAATATGTCAGATTTAAGCAAAGTAGAGAGCTTGATAAAGCCAGAGACGAAAGCAATCTTTGTTGAGACCCCCTCAAATCCCATGATGTATGTTACAGACCTGGCTGCCTTGTCTAAGATTGCACAAAGCCACAATTTACTACTAATTGTTGATAATACATTTTTAACTCCCTACTACCAAAATCCGATTGCCTTAGGTGCAGATATCGTAGTACATAGCGGAACAAAGTATCTCTCTGGTCATAATGATACTTTGGCTGGCTTTATAGTAGTAAAAAGCCCTGATTTGGCTGAAAAACTCAGGGCCATATACAAAACTACCGGTGCATGTTTATCTCCTTTTGATAGCTGGCTGATAATACGGGGTATTAAAACCTTGGCAGTAAGGATGGATAAGCAACAAAGCAATGCTATAGCTTTGGCCCAATGGCTATCAAATCATCCTAAAATAAAAAAGGTACATTACATAGGTTTACCAGACCACCCTGATTATACCACTTCAGTTAAGCAAGCCAGGGGATTTGGAGCTATGATTTCTTTTGAAGTAATTAGCGAAGAAACTGCTGTAAATTTATTGGAGCGAATAAAACTCATTTATTATGCTGAAAGCCTGGGCGGTGTTGAATCCTTAATTACCTATCCCATGCTACAAACCCATGGAGATGTACCAGAGGCTGAAAGGGAAGCTTTGGGAATTAATGAAAGATTACTAAGATTATCCGTAGGTCTGGAAAATATCAATGACTTGATTGCAGACCTTGAGCAAGCATTATAAGAAATAAGAAGGGAAGGACTTAATTGAATTACAATTTCGATAAAATCATTGACAGAAGGGGCACTAATTCACTTAAATATGATTTTGCTGTAGAGAGGGGTAAACCAGCCGATATACTGCCTCTCTGGGTTGCAGATATGGACTTTCAGACTGCTCCTGAGATAAGAGATGCCTTAGCAGAAGCTGTCAGGCACGGCATATATGGATATTCAGAAAGCAAAGATGATTATTTTAAAGCCGTATACAATTGGTATAAAGACCGCTTTCAATGGAAGGTTAAAAAGGAATGGTTGGTTAAAACTCCAGGTATAGTCTTTGCTATTTCCGCTGCTGTTAGAGCGCTTACTGCTGAAGGTGATGGAGTATTAATACAAAAGCCAGTTTATTATCCTTTTTCCCATATAATATTAAAAAACAAGCGTAAGCTAATTAATAACCCATTGATTTATAAGGACGGCGCATATCATATAGATTTTGAAGATTTTGAAGCAAAAATTAAAAATAACCAGGTTAAATTATTTATCCTTTGTAGCCCCCATAATCCTGTAGGAAGGGTATGGACAGAGGATGAGCTGACAAAACTAGGTGATATTTGTATGAAATATCAAGTTAAAATTATAACCGATGAGATTCACAGTGATTTCATTTATCCAGGGCATCTTCATACGGTATTTACAAATATAAAAGAGGAATACCTTGACCATACAGTGGTTTGTACAGCGCCTAGTAAAACCTTTAACCTAGCTGGGCTTCAAGTATCCAATCTGTTTATAGCCAATAAAGAGATGCGTAAAAAAATCCAAGAGGAAATAGATCTCACTGGTTATAGCCAGTTGAATACTATGGGATTAATCGCTTGTCAGGTAGCCTACGAAAAGGGGGCGCCATGGCTAGAGGAATTGAAAGTATATCTTAAAGGGAATTTAGACTTTGTTAGGTCCTTTATAGCTGAGCAAATCCCCCAAATTAAATTGGTAGAACCGGAAGGAACCTATCTTGTATGGTTAGATTGTACGGCTTTAAATCTGAATGAAGCAGAACTGGAGAATTTAGTGACCAATAAGGCAAAATTATGGCTGGATGGTGGTACAATGTTTGGTCAAGAAGGGCTGGGCTTCCAAAGGGTTAATATTGCTTGCCCCAGGTCCATATTAGAGAAGGCCTTTATGCAACTGGCAAAAGCTATTAGGGAATTATAAGAGTTTATAAGAATTCTTAAAAAGAAGCTGTGGTATCTTTGATACTACAGCTTCTTAATTATTTTAATTATATTATACTTATATAGCTACCTTAAGCCTTCTATTACTCAACTGATAAAATATAGTAATAAATTGGTTGGCCTCCATAATGTACTTCCACATCAAGATTGGAGTAGTGCTTCATCAGCTCATCTGCAACTTCATTGGCCTCAGCCTCTTCCACACCTTCACCATAGTAAAGACTGATTAATTCTGTATCCTCGTCTACTAAAGATTGAACCAACTCTAAAGTAGTCTGCCTAATATCTGTTCCTACAGAAAGAATAGTCTTATCGCTTAAGCCCATGATATTACCCTGTTTTATCTCCTTACCATCTATACTGGTATCCCTTACGGCATAGGTAACCTGACCGGATTTTACCTTCTGCATCTCTTCAATCATTCTTGATTGATTTTCTTCAGGGGACTTATCATAGATAAAATTAATAATAGCGGTTATACCTTGAGGTACAGTCTTAGAAGGAATTACAATAATCTTCTTATCCTCTGTTAATTGCATCGCCTGTTCAGCAGCCAAGATTATATTGCTGTTATTGGGTAGTATAAAGATAGTATCTGCATTAACTTCACTGATTGCAGTAAGCATATCTTCAGTACTGGGATTCATGGTTTGGCCGCCTTCGATAACGTAATCAACGCCAAGGCCTTTAAATATCTCTCCTAATCCATCACCCATAGATACTGTGATAAATCCTACCTTCTTTCTTGGCTTATTATCTTTCTGCTTGCTTTCTTCTTCCTTAGCCTTTTTGTTGGCATCTTTGATGACTTTTTCGTTATGCTCTTCCCTCATATTATCGATTTTAATCGAAGTTAGAGAACCATACGTAAGAGCCCTTTGAATTGCTAAACCAGGGTCGTTCGTATGTACGTGAACCTTAACTACATCATCATCCGATACGACTACTATAGAATCTCCCAATGTTTCCAGGAATGCTTTAAACTTTAGTTCAGTATCATCATTATATTCCTTCTCCAGTAATATAATGAATTCTGTACAATAACCGAATTTAATATCTGCATTAGATACATGCTCTATATTAATACCTGTACTAGATGTCTTTGTATCCGGTATAATGCTTAAATCTACTTCTTTACCAATTAAGGCATCATATCCACCCTTAATAATCTCCATAAGACCTTGGGCACCAGAATCAACAACCCCAGCCTCTTTTAAAACTGGAAGTAATTCAGGTGTATATGCTAAAGTTTCTTCCATTTGTGCAATAACTTCTTTGCCAAATATAACCAAGTCATCGGTTTCATAAACTAATTCAATAGCCTTTTCTGCGCCACTTCGTGCCACAGTCAATATGGTACCTTCCTTAGGTTTCATAACAGCACGATAAGCAGTCTCAACCGCCTTCTGAAATGCATTGGACATAACAGTTACATTGATTTCATCATATGCCATAATTTCTTTAGCAAAGCCACGGAATAATTGTGATAATATAACACCTGAATTCCCTCTGGCTCCTCGAAGAGATCCACCGGATATAGCTTTTGCCAAGTTCTCAATCGTAAGATTAGATATATTATTTATTTCCTTTACTGCTGACATAATTGTGAGCGTCATATTTGTTCCAGTATCTCCATCCGGAACCGGAAATACATTAAGTTCATTTATATATTCTTTCTTTGCTTCTAATCTTGCAGCACCGGCTAAAAAAATCTTTTTTAACTGTTCTGCATTTATCGTATTAATAACCACTGGTTTTTCCTCCTTAAACGCTGTAATTCTCAGAATCAGTCAATTACCCTGACACCCTCTACAAAAATATTGATTTTTTCGACCTCAAGCCCTGAGAATTCTTCAACATTATATTTAACATTACTGATTAGATTATCAGCAACTGCAGAGATACTAACACCGTAGGAAACGATAATATGCAAGTCAATTGTAATCTTATTGTTTTCATCAATTTTTACATTTACACCATGGCTTAGATTATCCCTTTTTAAAAGTTTAACAAAACCGTCCTTAACATTAACAGAAGCCATACCAACTACTCCGAAACATTCCACTGCCGAAGCACCAGCATATTTAGCCAGTACATCATTATCAATTACAATCTCACCACTAGATGTGTTTACATGTCCCTTCATATTAACCCTCCTATCTAACTCTTTACTCTTTATCTATCTCTATTGTATTATATCCAGAATTATTTGTATACATAAATAATTTTATCATCACTTATAAATTACTAATTTATATTAGCTTTCATTAA
Organism: Clostridiales bacterium; assembly: GCA_012519565.1. Taxonomy (GTDB): domain Bacteria; phylum Bacillota; class Clostridia; order Lachnospirales; family Lachnospiraceae; genus Mobilitalea. Next base: position 6,654 of record JAAYPX010000041.1, read on the forward strand.
TTTCAATTATTTTGAGATATCCGTGTATTACCCTGCATAATATATAGTATTACAATTCAGTATTGGAAGTGACTATTATGAAAAGAATGATAGGTTTTATCCTTTTTTGGATAGCAATCGGCATGACAATCATGCTTTTCATTACAAATGGCATCCTTGCAATATGTATTATTATATTATGTTTATTGTTAGGCTACAACTTATTTTGCAGCTAAAACAATTAATTTCAAACATATTGACCATTATAAATAATATTATCTGACAGGCCTTATACGGATTTACTATATAGTGATTTAAGGAAATTTTAAAGGAATTCCTTAAAAGTAAAAAAAGTGGGTGTCAAGCTCCCTGGCACCCACCATTTTTTATGCGCGTTCTACTTTTTCTGATCTAAGACAGGAAGTACAAACATACATTTTTTTAGCTGCACCGTTGACTTTAACCTTTACAGACTTTACATTGGCTTTCCATATCTTATTAGATCTTCTATTAGAATGACTCACAGCCTTTCCAAAGTGAGCACCTTTATCACAAATTGCACATTTAGCCATTTAAAAGCACCTCCTTAGGTATAATTAGACCTTACAAACATAATCATTCTATCAGAAGATCTCTTACAATGCAAGCTTTTTTTACTTTAACTAGTTATTACTCTTCATCGGTACAGGCATTTTCACTATGTTGTGACTTTAGCACTTCATCTACTTTATCTGATATGTCATCCTTATTTGGTGAGTTTTTATCTTTTGAAAATTTGTTAATAATATCGGGAACCATATCTAATATCTTGGTAACACTATCTTGACATTTTACATTGACCAGTTTAGATGAACCATCTTTTATTACCAAAACTGAATTTGGTGTGATTTTACCTCCTAAACCACCACCTGCATTATTCTTCTTCTCTCCATTAAAAGCCCCTGCTCCTACACCAAAACTTACCTCTACTAAGGGTAATATTATTGTTCCATCATCAAACTTAACAGCATCCCCAACAACTGTTTTAGTAGTTAGAAAACTATCCATTCCCTTAAATAGGGATTCTACCGTAGAATTAAAATTGCTATCAGACATTACAACGCCTCCTTCAGTGTTTTTATGTTCCGTTTAAACTCTTTAAAACGTTTATCCAGTACAAGTTTAATTATTATTATTAATATTGTACCTATTCTTATTCGTCCTTTTATATCATGTTCACCTTCAAAACGAATATTTTCAAAATCTGCTTCTATATTAATACTTTCTCCATATATACCGTATAGAATACCAAGTATCCCTAAAATTTGCCCCGTTGAACAAGGGTCACCGGTACCAAATATTAACCGTGATTTAAGTCTCCTGGGTAAAATATGCTTTAGAAGATTCCGTATACTATAAAATGTCAAATGAAACCCTTGCTTATTTATGTCATCCTTAATAAAATCTACTAAAAGATTAATTTTCCTTTTTAAATCCAAAATATTATTAATCCATTTTTTCACTTTATCCAGTAGTCTTGTAAAAATAGTTTTTTTACTTTGAGCATCTTCTTCTTTATCTGATTTTAACCTATCTACATCTATTTGCTTGTTTTCTTGATTATTATTTTTTCTATCTTTCTTTTTTTCAGAATTTTTATTTCTTATAAACTTATTATCAGCTATGTCAGTTTCTTCTATATTTACTTCTTTTATATAAGTTTCTCTCGCATTTGTTTCATCTATGTTTGTTTCTGTATCAGTTGCTTCATCTATATTTGTTTCATCTATATTTGCTTCATCTATATTTGCTTCATCTATATTTATTTCATCTATATTTGCTTCTGTATCAGTTACTTCTTTGATAATAGTCTTTTCACTAGTTGTCTCTTTTATATTTGCATCCTTATTAGCTGCCTTGTCTATTCTTTCATTCTTTTTCTTATCAAAATCTATTTCGACATCTTGTTTTATTTCTTCAGTAGTTTTTCTAAATTGTGTTGTTTTCTCTTTTCTTCTTATATTAAATCTACTTCTATTTCTTACAGGCCTTTTATGGGTTTTCACCCTAGCATTATCATAGAGGACAAATCCAAATAATCTCACTTTAATATGGAATTTGCTTGTCTTACGATCAAAATTGCCATGGAGGATATGTAGTAGCCAGCTAAAGGTACCCCTTATATAGAATTTCTCTCCGTGTTCTATATATACATGATACCTCACTGGAACCAAAAGAATAACCAGCACTAAAAACAGCAAAGTACATAGCAATACTAGAAGTATTAATGCAAACACTTTTATTATTAATAAAATAATATTTAACATACCCTCATATCAACCGCCTGTCTTTTACTACTTCTTATGTAAAATAACTCCTGACATCAAATTCTCCTGTATTATAATATATCTCCTCTAGCATCTTCTGTACTAGTTGTATGGCATTCTCTTTACCTTTGGCTAAACCTACGATACATATATCAACATTTCTATAATGGGGAAATAATAACTCATTGGCATCTATTATGTCAAAAAGGTTCCTGGGCTGAGATGCAAAAGTTATGCAATATATATTAAAGGTAGCTTTCCGACAACTTATGGCGGCAATTACCTTGTCCTTTTTTTTCATTAAGTTGTCAGAAATATATAATTGATTTACCCATCGTATCATACATACCATACCTTATCCTATAATTACAACATTATAAAGTTAACTAATAAATAACTATATATAAGTATTCCACATTTTACCACAGTTAAACATTGGGAAATTATAGCTATTATATTATTGGCAAATTATTCTCCATTCATAATTGCCCGGATTAATACTTTACATGCCTGTTTCTCTTCTAGATTAGTACAATTCTCCAGAGAATTTCGTACATAGTCCATTACCTCTTTATGACTGGCAAAAAATACTGGCATCTTACTTAAGGAACTAGCCATAACAGCCCTCATTATTGCCCTATCATGGGTAGAAAAAAGCTCAGTCAGATCTTCTACTAGCTTACTTTTCTCATTATGAAGTAATTCTTCATCCACTGTACCACTGATGTCTTGCTGATTAAAGTCAATAAACAAACTAGAAGACAATAAGTCTTTAATTCGCAGTAAAGCATTTAGGACATTCTCTATCATGAGGCTTTTGGTAAGCTCCCTATTGGATTGATCTATCGTATATAAGACATCCTCAAGCATAGATAAATCATGCAGTAATTCTTCTTGAACACCCTCTAATTGCACTAAATTATTTTCCAGCTCTGCTACTATATTTTTTCTTGTATCTGCAATGAATTCTTTATTTATATCACCAACAATCAGGAGGCTAATCTTTTGTTGCTCCTTCATTGAAGTAAATCCAAGGCCTACGTAAGTTGAGCTTAAAAGCATTGCATATAATTCATTAATTACTTCTTGAATAGTGAAATAGAAAGATGTTTCGCTTTCTAAAAACTTGGTTACATTACTAATCATACTTTTAGCATCTTTAAAAGCCTCTTCTGTTAGCTCCTTATAGTTTAGTCCCGTCATAAACTCCTTTTTATTCCATAAGTCAGGATAATATTCTTCCATATTATCTATTTTGTATATCATGGCTGTTGAACGAAACATATAAAGATAGCTATCCAGAGAAGATTTCTCTGCCCCAAGATAGACTGAAAAACTATCTCTTACTAATTCGAAATACTTCTGCCTGGTCATCCTTATTGGTAATTGACCAATAATTTCTTGAATCTTTCCATTGATTATAACATTATCTTGGGTATCAAATATATATTGTAATATTTCTCTGGCAAAATCACTATCAGCCATATCATCTTCTTCTCTATCCGTGAAGCGATATTCCACTCTATTAAGAACATACTCATAGATTTGAAATATATCGGTATAGGTAGCAACAATCTGAGTTCTATTTATCACTTGATTTCTCATTTGGTCTACTGACTCAATAGCTTTTTCTAAATCCTGACCTTTGAGTTTATCTATGATAAAATCACGAATTATATTGTTAATTCCCTTTAAAATATCCTTGGCATTGTTATCTAATACATCAACCTGTTCACAATAGGTTTCATATAAAGTCACATAATGCATGGCTAATCTTACACCAGCATAAGTATAGTAGCTATCAGTAATATTATTAAAAAATTGCGGAAGTGCTTCATCTAAATCCTTTTGTCTCATTATTTGCTTACAAATTTTCCGTAATCTATTATCCATCATCTAACCGCCTTATTATATCTATATTTCTAGCTTAAATTCTAGCTTATTTTTTAACATGTTCATGGGTAAAAAGATGTTCCATGCAATATTCATAATTGCCATCGCATTTGGAACAGAAACGAAACTCCAGTTCATCATCATCCAATTCTGTTCTTCCACATATGGCGCATTTATGTCTTGTAATCACACTTTTCCCACGACTTGTTGTACCACCTGTATTCATTCCCTGCCTCATTTGCTGCTTGAAACGAGCCTTACGCTGAAATTCTCCATAGGATATCTTTTTATAATTTCTAGTGGCAAAGAAAAATATTAAGAAATTTGCCATAGAAACCACAATCGATATCCCCAGTAGAGCTGTAGCTATACTGCCTGAGAATAAATAGCTAAATAAGTCATATGCCATTAATGCTCCATAGATATAAGCCAAATATTTAACTTTTACAGGTATAAAGAAGTAAATTAAAAATTGCATATTAGGGTACATAGCGGCAAATGCAAAAAACATTGAACGATTTATATATTTTAGTCCTGGTGAAATACTAAAGCCTGTAAATGCAAAAACTATAGCTGAAGCAATTACATTAAATAATATCCCCATAAAGAAATACATGTTAAAACGGAATGCTCCCCATGCTCTCTCAAGGGCATTACCTATCATATAATAAAGATAGATTTCAATAAATACATACAATATGCTTCTTATTGTAGTGATAGGTATAAGAAATGTGACCAATCTCCAAACTTGTCCTTTAAATATCATATTAAAGTTTAAGCTTAATAGATTGCTAAAGTAAGGAGCATTCATGGTGCCTAGTATTAAACCTACTGCATATAATACAACAATATATTTCATTAAATTTTGTATTGCATATTTGCCGAATCGTCTTTCTAGTTTATATAATAATTTCAATCTACTAACTCCTTTAACTTACTTGTTCTTAAGAACAATTTCTTTAGAACAATTTCTTAAGAACAATTTCTTAAGAACAATTTCTTAAGAACAATTTCTTAAGAACAATTTCTTTAAAACAATTTTCTCTTTCTAAAGATAAAAACAGTTATTATAGTAATTACCAGTGCCACAATAGTTACAATGTAAAAACCATATGGGTGCTTTCCTCCTGGTATATTGATAAAATTCATTCCATAAAAGCTGGAAATCATGGTTGGAACCGATAACACAATGGTGGTTGCTGTTAAAAACTTCATTACTATATTTTGATTATTAGAAATAATAGAAGCAAAAGTATCCATAGTACCTGTAACAGTATTACTATATATATTTGCCATCTCTAATGCCTGTTTGTTTTCTATTATAACATCTTCTAGCAAATCCTTATCTTCTGGGTAATATCTAATACTATCTGTTCTTAGCATTTTTTCCAATACAACCTCATTGGAGCGTAAAGATGTAGTATAGTATACTAAGCTTTTTTGCAACCTTAATAACTCAATAAGTTCACTGTTTTGAGTTGAAATATGAAGCTTTTCTTCTATCTCCTCACTCTTACGATCTATTGTCCTTAAATTCTGTAGAAATGTGGTTGCATTGCGATGTAGTATCTGAAGAATGAATCTGGTCTTTTTATTAGTATAAAATCCTCTTGCCATCCCATCCTTAAAATGTCTTAGTATCTTAGTATCCTTTAAGCATACAGTAATTAAAATATTATCGGTCACTATAATACCTAAAGGAATTGTAATAAAATGTTCTTTCTCGCTATTTTCTTCTTGGGATGGTGTATCAACAATAATTAAGGTATAACCATCCTCCACCTCAATTCTTGCCCTCTCTTCTTCATCCAAAGGAGCTCTAAGATGATCTATATCCACATTGGTCTTCTCAGATATCTCCAATAATTCTGCATTAGTGGGATTGGTCAAAGCAACCCAGCATCCATCTTCAATATTAGCCAGTTTTTCTAAAGTGTTACCATTTGTTTTTAAAATATCAATCATTTCATAACCTGCCTTTCTTTATGCTTACAAATTTTCTGACGCAACTAAACTCTATGTCTTACCCCAATTTGTATGTGAAAATAGTTTTCACATATTCCTTCTGTAAAACATAGCAATACAGTAGGAATAATAGCATTAAAAAGCAGATTAGGTTAGTTTATAATAATAGCCAGCCTAAAAGAAGTTTAATGGTATTCCTACTTATTATATTACCTATTGAATTGTTATGAATACACCTATGACTACTAGGGCCAGCATCCATTATTACCACTTCTTTCTTTTGATATTTTACATTAATTATATGTTTTTCGTTGTGCTTTGTCAAACAAAAGATAGTGTATCCATGCTAGTCCTTTAATTTTTGAAAACCATGTAGTAGTTAAGTATCAATCATAAGTATATTGCATATTCTGTAATGTTAGTTATTTATATATTATGATTATTCTATTAAGTTCACTTTTTTATATATACAGGTTTTGTTTTTTGTAAGAATTATACTTGAGTTTTCGTAAATTGCACTTTGAAAACAAA
>JAAYPX010000042.1 GCA_012519565.1 Clostridiales bacterium
GTGAAATATCCCAAATAACCAATAAAAGTTTTAGTAGATACTCAATCAATAGAGACTATGATGCAATGCAAAATCTTGCTGTGGAGTTAATAAATCAGCATAATCCTAATAGTTATGTTATAACCTATAAGGGAATATTTGATGATATTAGTAATCCAGATTGGAATTTTTTTAATACTGCTGGACGAGATGAACTTTCTGGTGAAAATATATCAATTATAGGTACTCCACATATAAATCCCTTACGATACTTTCTATTTAGCAGTGCATTAGGATATAAAGTAAGAATTGATGACTGTATTATGTCTTACCAGCCAGTAAGTAGGGGAAATTATCGGTTTTATTTTCAAACCTACAGTAACAATGATATGTTAAGGGAAATCCAATTCTATATGATAGAATCAGAGTTAGTACAAACCGTGGGAAGGGCTAGAATATTAAGAAATAACTGTAAGGTTTTAGTGTTAAGTAATTATCCTATCCCGGGAGCAGAATTTATTCATATACCTAACAATGAGTTAAAGACATATCACACCTGTCTGTTTTATTGTTCAATTGTATGAAACTCCGGGATAAGTTCTGTTTCTAGAAAATCTAATGCTCTAAACCATATATTAAGCAATTTATTGTGGGTGTCTTCATTTAACTGTGCTTCATTAGTTAATTTTTGCTCAGTAATTTCTTTGTGTAATTGGTCTATTGTCAAGCGTTATTCTTCTATAATCTTTAAGGCACGGCGATTTTCAATATACGGTTGAACCAAATTGAACTTCTTTTCACAATATGCATCAATAGATTTTATATAATAGTGAAGACTGCAGTAGAACCATCCAGAGATGATTATATTGATATAGTTAACTCTTTTTCCGTCATCATCTAATATAACTTTTAGTAATTCTATCGCCCATTGAATTGATTCGTTTATGAAATCAAGATCATTTTTTTCTATTATTCCATCTTTTAATACCGACTTTAATATATTACGGCTATAGTTTAATTTTTGATAATGTAGTTGTAAAAATTCAACCCAAAGCATACGCTCTTCTGAAAATAACCTTTCATTTCTATCAAACTCTAAGACAATATCCTCCAGTGATGCTAGTAAACAGAAGCACATTTTACGTAAATGATATTCCTTAGATTTAAGTAAATCTAAAGTAAAATTTTCAACATTGATATAATCTCTTATATCTGAAACATCAATTGGAAATCCCATAGGATGAAAACCGCCTCCTTTGTTGTATTATGCGTTACATCATAACATTTTAGAATTAGGATATCAAGTTTTAACATATGGCCCTGAAAATGTAACTAGAAGATGGTATACTAAAGTAAAAAAATGGAGGGATTCTATTGAAAATAAAAATATTATTAATATTGCTAATGCTTGTAGCAGGGATAGTAGGTGGAGTAGCGGGAGTAATAGAACTATTTGATATATTAGAAGGGAAGAAGGCATTTCTTACATTAGGGCTAATCTTAGTATTATTCTTATTTCCTACATTAAAATGTTGGATGAACTTAGAAAATCATAATCTTAGAGTATAATTATAGTTGGCAAGACAAGTAAATAATTAGGAGATATCCGAAGATATCTCCCATATACATAAATCATCCTGTATAATGTTAATTGACAAAAAAAACATTGATAGGAGTAGATTTA
>JAAYPX010000043.1 GCA_012519565.1 Clostridiales bacterium
ACCGGCTAAAATGGGTGCTTGTGGATAAAAGTACGGAAACTCAAGCTTTACAATTATAATAATAAACATTTTATATAAAATATTCACTATAAAACTTTAAGCTAATATTTCATAAATACATATATCTATAAAATAAATAGGGTTAGCCAAAAAGGTACTGTATCCCTGTACGTTTTAGCTAACCCTATCTATTTGTTAATCACCACTCGCATGCGTCCCCACGCTATTCCAGTTCATACCTTCTCCATGTACTAACCTTTTACAATATATCAAATATTTAACAACTTGTCAAGAGTTTGTCATTAACTCCTATAACCATTGGGATTCTTACTCTGCCAACGGTAGGTATCCTCGCACATCTTCTCAATACCTCTTTCTGCTTTCCATCCCAGCTCCTTATAAGCCTTGCTAGGATCAGCATAAGTGATTGGTATATCTCCAGGTCTTCTCTCAGTAATTACATAGGGCAATTTCTTATTGCACACCTTCTCATAATTATGAATAATATCCATTACACTATATCCTACCCCTGTACCTAAATTATAGGTTACAATTCCAGGATTGCTTTTTAGTTTCTCTATAGCCTTAATATGTCCTATAGCCAAGTCAACAACATGGATATAATCGCGAATACCAGTACCATCTGGTGTATCATAGTCATTTCCAAAGACATTAATCTTCTCTAGATGCCCTGACGCAACCTTGGCCACATAGGGAACCAGATTATTTGGAATACCATTGGGATCCTCTCCAATTTCACCACTTTCATGGGCTCCAATAGGATTAAAATATCTTAGTATTGCAATATTCCAGCTGGGATCTGCACTGTGTATGTCCCTTAACATATCCTCAATCATTAATTTGGTTCTTCCATAGGGATTGGTTGCTGAGAGAGGGAAATTTTCTTTAACAGGTACTGTTTCAGGGTCTCCGTAAACAGTGGCTGATGAAGAGAAGACAATATTCTTAACACCATACTCTTCCATAACCTCTAATAATGTAACTGTTCCACTCATATTGTTTTTATAGTATTTTAAAGGTATAGCACAAGATTCTCCAACAGCCTTTAACCCTGCAAAATGAATTACAGCTTCTATCTTCTCTTTACTAAAAATCTCCTGTAAAGCCTTCTTGTCAAGGATATCTGCCTCATAAAAACTTATACTTTTGCCTGTGAGTTTCTCGACTCTTTTTATAGATTCCTTAGATGAGTTACTTAAATTATCAATTGCTACAACGTCATACCCAGCATTTAAAAGCTCAAGATCTGTATGACTTGCAATATATCCAGCTCCGCCCGTTACTAATATGCTCATGAAACACACTCCTTCTAGTAAAACATTTAAATGATTTATTTAATATAAAACTATATTCTTAACTATTTTACATTATATTATCAGATTTGGAAACACTAATTTAGTAATTTGTGATTTTTCTTGATAATCCTATGGTAATCATATATCCTTAATATATATTATTAAATTAAAAGCACTTTTTTTAATACCTGGGAAGGAAAGTATTATATGGATAATGAACTATTTCATCAAGCATGCAATTATGTTCTTAATCAAAAGCAGTCATCAGATGGTATTGGTACCTTAAGAGAAAAAACAATTCATTCCGTTCTCAAATATTATCTTTCACCCAAGCTTGAAAATCAGGAAGTGAAGGTAGGTAAATTTGTGGCTGATATTTATGATGGAGAAAGAATTTACGAGATACAGACCAGAGATTTTAGTAGATTAAGGAGAAAACTTCAATCTTATTTGGAATTTTCACCAGTAACCATCGTGTACCCTATTCCCCATTATAAGTATTTACGCTGGATTAATCCAGAAACCGGGGAGATTAGCCCTCCTCGTAAATCCCCTAAAACAGGAAAACCCTATGATATTTTCCCTGAATTATATAAAATAAAATCTTATCTTACAGATCCCAATCTAAGTATAAGGATTATTCTAATGGACATGGAGGAGTATAGATATTTAGATGGATGGTCTAAAGATTTGAAAAAAGGATCCACCCGCTGTGATCGTATTCCACTGAATTTAATAAAAGAAATACATATCAATGATTTATCCGATTACCAAAAACTAATACCAGATAAATTAGATGAAACATTCACAACAAAGGATTTAAAAGTAGCTGCTGCAATCAGACAACCAATATCACAGGTAACCATGAATATATTATATCATGTTGGAGCTGTAGACAGAATTGGTAAGAAGAGTCATCTATATCTATACACTAGAACTTAGGGAAATGTATAATATTTCAAATAACTGTTATTTCATCGAGATCTATGTTAAAATAAAAATATTAAGGCTTATTTATTCTACCTATACTAATATTAAAGATAATGGTCAAATATGTTTTTAAATAATTAATATCTTATATAAATTACAATGAAAAAAAGGGAGGCCGTTATATAAGCTATGAGCACTGAAATTAACAACATTACTGAAAATAATTCTAAGGACGAAAATCAACTTAATGCCAACATGGCTGAAGAGGTTAATTCTACTGTAGAAACTCCAGAGGTTATTCCTTCTATGGATGATTTTAAAGATCAGTTGGAGAATTCATTTAGAAATATAAATGAAGGAGATATTATTAGCGGAACTGTAATCGGTATATCAGATACAGAGATTATCCTAGATTTGGGTTATTATACTGAAGGAATAATAAGACTAGAGGAGATAAGTAATGATCCATCTTTCTCCATAAAAAACGATATTACCCTAGGGGAGGAAATTACAGCAACCGTTATAAGAACCGATGATGGTGAAGGACATATTCTTTTATCTAAAAGGAAAGCCGATAATATATTAGCCTGGGATAAACTAACCGAGGCAATGGAAGGTAATCAAATCTTTAAAGTAAAAATATCTCAAACCGTTAACGGTGGGGTAATCACTTACCTATATGGTATTAGAGCCTTTATCCCTGCTTCTCAATTGTCCTTAGATTATGTAGAAGATTTAGAATCTTGGGTTGGTAAAGAAATTGAAGTAGTAATAATTACAGCTTCTGAGGAAGATAATAGATTGGTTTTATCAGGAAAAGAAGTAGAGAGGGAGAAGGCCCTGCAAGACAAGCAAAGTAAAATATCTAAATTGCAAATAGGGCTGGTAACCACAGGTAATGTGGAAAAAATTATGCCCTACGGAGCCTTTGTAAATATTGGAGAAGGGTTAACAGGGCTACTCCATATATCCCAAATTAGCCATAAAAGAATTAAATCTCCCAATGAAGTTATTAAAGAGGGACAAGAAGTTACTGTTAAGATTCTAAGTGTTAAAGATGGTAAAATCAGCTTAAGTATGAAAGAAGTATCTTCATCTGAGGATGTAGTAGATGATCTTGAAGATGCCCCATCTTCTTATAGTAGTGGTGAAGAAGCTTCTACCAGCTTGGCTTCTTTACTTAAGAATATAAAGCTTTAGTGATGTATAAAAGACTTGATAAAATTATCCACTCACTGGGTTTCTATTTTATCAAGTCTTTTTTTGATTCTTTTTTCAACCTTAATATTTTGATTCTTATCTAAAACCAAAGAACAAACGTTTTTTCCCTTGTTTTGAAGAAGCTTGATCTTCGTCTTTGTCTTTGTCTATAGGTTTTGCAGTGGTAACACTATTTGGTTCTATTAATTCCTCTTCTACTACAGAGCCAAAAGATTCTGCTACTGCAGCTTTATAACTTTCTACCAATTCCTGCTTTGCCTCTCCTATTTGATCCTTATTGTATTTTTGTACCTCTTCG
>JAAYPX010000044.1 GCA_012519565.1 Clostridiales bacterium
AAAGGAATACCTGATTCGTGACTAACAATAGCCATAATCATAGCTGCAGTTGATTCATCTACATTAATTAATTTCAAGGTACCAGATGAAAAATCCTCTTGATTATCCACAGTGACACCAGGTGATTCTTCCTGAACGGTATGGCTTTCATCCTTAGAGTTATTACCATTAAATAGTGTAATAGCATAGGAAAACAGCTTTACTATTAATAGCAGAAGGACTAATACAACAAATACAACAATAAGGACGAACATAGCAACTGAAAAACTTTCGATAAAATTCATTTAAGATCACACCTACTTTCTGGTAATCGTATAAGATACAGTCTTGGTTTCTTTAGCTTCTCTATTCTTAAAGAATTTTTCGGCAATCTGAGGGAAGGCGATATATGAAAGAACATCCTCATCGCTTCTTGCCATGGAGCCTAACTCTTTTTTGGTTTTTTCAAACAAAGGCTCCAGAGTATCTGCATAACGAACAGTTAGAGGTTTTTCATCACCTAAAACACTTTTTTGAAGTTCAGGATTAACTTCACCTGGAGTTCTGCCATATTCACCTTTAAAATATGCTTTTATTTCTTTAGACACATTTTTGTATCTTTCGCCAGCAAGAACGTTGGATACGGCCTGTACGCCAACCATTTGACTCATAGGTGTAACTAAGGGTGGATATCCTAGATCTTTTCTTACATTAGGTGTCTCCACCAAAACTTCATCTAGTTTATCTAAGGCGTTCTGTGCTTTTAATTGAGCAATTAAATTGGAGAGCATGCCACCAGGTACTTGATAAACCAGGGCATCTGTTTCAGTACCCATAACAAAGGGATCTAATTGTCCTGAGGATACATATTGGGATTTTATAGGTTTAAAGAAGTCATTGATTTCCTTTAACACCTTCTCGTTAAGGGAGGTTTCATATCCCATTTCCTTTAATGCATAATTCATTGATTCTGTTGCTGGTTGAGATGTTCCACCACTGAAGGATGAGATTGCGGTGTCGATACCATCACAGCCTGCTTCTACAGCTTTCATATAAGTGATAGGGCCAAGACCTGTGGTTGAATGGGTGTGTAAAATAATTGGAACCTTAACACTGGCTTTTAGGGCCTTGATCAGATCATAAGCAACCTGAGGGCTTAGAATTCCTGCCATATCTTTTATACATATGGAATCAACGCCCATTTTCTCAAGTTGTTTACCTAATTCTACGTATTTTTCAATGTTATGTATTGGGCTTATGGTATAGCAAATAGAACCTTGGGCATGGGCACCCTGTTTCTTTACTTCATCTAAAGCAACTTCAATATTTCTAAAATCATTAAGGGCGTCAAATATACGGAAAATATCTATACCGTTTTTCGCAGCATGGGCTACAAATAATCTGACCACATCGTCGGGATAATGTTTATATCCAAGTATATTCTGTCCCCGTAAAAGCATCTGAAGTTTTGTATTTTTAACTTTGGACTTTATCTTGCGAAGTCTCTCCCAGGGATCTTCGTCCAGGTAACGTAAACAGGAATCAAATGTAGCTCCTCCCCAACATTCAAGAGAATGGTAACCAGCTTGGTCCATAACCTCTAAAATCGGCTCAAAATCAGAAAAAGGCATTCGAGTTGCAATTAAAGATTGATTTGCATCTCTAAGAACAGTTTCAGTAATATTTACTTTCATGTAAATTTCAGCTCCTTTTATGTGATATTTTATATGTATGCATTATAAGCAAACAATAAACTAAATTCAAAAAAGGGTGAAGAACTCTATATAAGAAGCTCTCCACCCTTAAAGCTTAAGACTTGAAACAGTCAATAGTAACTGCCAACCGGAAAATATAAAAAACTCAATATTAATAAATATAATATAATTATTAATTGATTAAAAAAGAAGATTATAATTTAGAAAGAATCGATAAGGGATATTTAGCTTTTCTTTGAGCCTCTGCTTAAAAGTCTGCTTTCCATAGTCCATGTAAATTACAGTATTCATAGACAGTTCCAGATTCCACATCAGGAAATTCTGCCTTTGGCTCCATACCTGGTTTTAGGTAAGTGAGCTGAACCTTATCATCAGTTACAAGGGCAATCCATTCTATATAATGCTCAGGAATAGAAGGATGAAGTACTGACCCAACAGTAACTTTGATTTTGCCATCTTCTTTAACAACATCAGGTACATGCTTTTCAACAGCCGCATCTACTGTGTTGGCTTCAAGTAAGACCATATCCTCGCCACAGCAGGATAGGGTTCCACCACCTTTAGATATTAGAGCTACCATGTTTCCACATATTCTACAACGGTAAAAAGCAACATCTTTAGTCATTACGCATTCTCCTTTATTTTTAATTTAATAAATTTAATAATATAAGAAGTATTATATTAATTTCGAAGTTTTTTAGACGTAAAAATAAAATTTATTTCAGTTAAAAATTTATTAAATTGTCATAATAATCCCTAATAATAAGTTAATTTTATAACAAAACCGCATAATATGCAAGCAATATTTAAATTATTAGATTCTAGTTATAAATTATAATTATCCTGAATTATTCATGATAAATCATTAATCGGTG
>JAAYPX010000045.1 GCA_012519565.1 Clostridiales bacterium
AAGATTACAAGCATATAAGAATGGTCAATCTACAAGATTGCTGGATAGCCAGAAAAAATAAGCTTAGGTTGAACTTGACCCTGTTTTATAATCTTGTGTAAGGTTATTTAGATTCTCTTATAATAAAAAAAGGAACTATACCGTGGCTATAATAAACTGCCAAGGTATAGTTCCTTTTTTAATTATCGTAAGAATGTCTATCCTAAATATGACTATTTTTTTTATTTCTGGGAAAAACTAAATTAATGAAGTATGTAATTGACAGACAATTTTACAAAGAAAAAAATATGGAGGTATATAAATGAGTAAAAAAGATAATTTGCATAACAGAGATAATAAAAGGTTAAACAATTGCGACCCCACTAATAATGAGGGGACAGCAGCATGGCAAAATCCCGGTGAACTTTATAATGTTGATATGGTTAACAAGCCATCCATTGATAATGTTGTTGAAGCCAAAGACTGGGTAGATAACGGAAGTAAATTATAGAAAGGAGGATTAAGATGTCTAAAATTCAAATGACTGTAGATGGTAATACGGCTGCTGCCTATGCAGCTTATGCATTTACAGATGTGGCAACCATATACCCCATTACTCCCTCTTCTGGCATGGCTGAGACTACTGATCAATGGGCTGCCAATGGAAGAAAAAACTTATTCGGACAAACAGTTAATGTATATGAAATGCAATCTGAAGCAGGTGCTTCAGGTTCTTTCCATGGTGCACTGCAAGGTGGTGCTTTAGCCACAACATTTACTGCTTCCCAGGGACTTCTTCTGATGATACCTAATATGTACAAGGTTGCCGGTGAACTGTTACCTGGTGTAATACATGTAGCTGCAAGGGCTATTGCTACTCATGCCTTAAGTATCTTTGGTGATCATCAGGATGTTATGGCAACCAGACAAACTGGTTGTGCTATGTTATGTTCTGGATCGGTACAGGAAGTAATGGATTTGGCGCCAATTGCTCATCTTTCAGCAATTAAAGGAAGTCTTCCATTTGTACATTTCTTTGATGGTTTTCGTACCTCCCACGAGATTCAAAAGATAGAGGCATTGGAGTATCGTGATTATAGAGATTTATTGGATATGGAAGCTGTTAAAAGGTTTAGAAGTAGAGCCTTAAATCCTAATAATCCAGTAATTAGAGGTACAGCTCAGAATTCTGATATCTATTTTCAAGGTAGAGAAGTAGCCAATCCATTTTATGAGAATATAGTTCCTATCGTTGAGGAATATATGAAGAAGATTAGCAAATTAACTGGAAGAAACTATGGACTATTTGATTATTATGGAGCTGAAGATGCGGAGTATGTAATTATAGCCATGGGATCGGTAACCCAGGCTATAGAGCAAACAATTGATTATTATAATAGCAAAGGTGAAAAATATGGGCTGGTCAAAGTTCGCCTATATAGACCATTCTCGGCAGAACATTTTCTAAATGTAATACCTAAGACAGCTAAAAAAATAGCTGTACTGGATAGGACTAAAGAGCCTGGTTCTGTAGGTGAACCCCTATATGTAGATGTATGCAGTGCTTATAAGAATTTAAATATATCTGATACACCAATAATCGTAGGAGGCCGTTACGGCTTGGCATCAAAGGATACTACGCCTAGCCAGATTGCGGCTGTATACGAGAATTTAAAACAGGATAGTCCTAAAAATTCCTTTACTATCGGTATCATAGATGATGTTACCTTTACTTCATTAAAGTCTGTAGAAAAAATAGATGTGGAACCAGAAGGTTTAATATCATGCCAATTATGGGGCCTGGGATCCGATGGTACTGTTGGTGCCAATCAGCAGGCAATTAAGATTATTGGTGATAATTCAGATTTAAATGTACAAGCATATTTTGATTATGATTCAAAGAAATCTGGAGGTTTAACGGTTTCTCATCTTAGATTTGGTAAAGAACTTATAAAGTCAACTTATCTTGTTAATCATGCTGACTATGTAGCCTGTCATAATCCATCCTATGTAAATAAATATGATTTATTAGAGAGTATCAAAGATGGAGGAACCTTTGTTTTAAACACCCAATGGACTGATGAAGAATTGGATAAAAATCTTCCAAGTAAGCTGAAACGGAAGATAGCAGAGAAAAATATTAAATTCTACACAATTAATGCTATAGATATTGCGCAGAAGATAGGTCTTGGCAATCGTATTAACATGATAATGCAAAGTGCCTTCTTTAAACTTACCAAGGTTATTCCTGAAGATATTTATATTAAGGAACTTAAGGAAACCGTCAATAAGCTGTATGGCAAAAAAGGTGAAAAGATAGTTAAGATGAACCATGATGCAATTGATCAGGGTATCAATGCCTTACATGAGGTTACAGTTCCGGATAGCTGGAAAAATAGTGAAGATAGTAAAGATGCTTACTTTAAAGAACCAGAGTTTATCAGTGAAATTATGCGGCCAATGTCAGAGCTTAAAGGCGGAGAATTACCAACCAGTGCATTCAAAGGTATAGAAGATGGTACTTTCCCTTCTGGAACTACAGCTTACGAAAAACGGGGTATTGCTATAAATGTACCTGAATGGATTGAAGAACGTTGTATTCAATGTAATCAATGTGCCTATGTATGTCCCCATGCGGTTATAAGACCATTTCTTCTTAATGATGAGGAGAAGGCAAAGGCGCCTGATACTTTTGTAACTATAAATGCAGCTGGTAAAGCTTATAGTGGACTCCATTTTAAAATTCAAATTAGCCCAATGGATTGTACTGGGTGCGGTAACTGTGCAGATGTATGCCCTGCCAAAGGAAAAGCATTGATAATGCAACCAATCGAGACCCAGCTTCCAACCCAGGTAGATAACTGGATTTTTGCTTCTAAAGAAGTTAGTTTCAAGAGGGATTTGGCCTATGGTCCGACTTATAAGGATAGTCAATTTAAGCCACCATTAATTGAATTCTCTGGGGCCTGTGCTGGTTGTGGTGAGACCCCTTATATCAAATTGCTGACCCAATTATTTGGCGAGCGTATGATGATAGCCAATGCTACAGGATGTTCTTCTATCTGGGGAGCATCTGCGCCTAGTACAGCTTATACAACCAATAGGGAAGGGAAAGGTCCAACCTGGGCTAATTCACTATTTGAAGATAATGCTGAATATGGCTTTGGAATGTACCTTGCCGTTAAACAGATTCGCGACAAGATAGAACAGAACATGCGTAAAATTATAGATATGAATGTGGAAGAACAGATAAAAGAGGCATTCCATGATTGGATTCATTATAAAAATGATGGAACGGCATCTGTGGAAGCCAGTAGAAGAGTTGTTGAAGTTATTAAGGATTTTTCTTCCACAGATATAGAAGCAGAAATACTGATAAATGAAATTAAGGAACATGAAGATTTACGCTCAGAGGGTAAAAATCCCTTCATACTGGATTCCAAAGAACCAAAAGAGAGCTTCCGTGATTTCATTATGGGACAGGTTCGTTATAGCTCCTTGGCCAAAGCCTATCCAGAAACGGCTGAAGAATTATTTACCAAAGCAGAAGAAGATGCCAAGGAGAGGTATCGGATCTATAAATCCATGGCTTCAGAAGAGTTTTAAGCCAGTACCAATTTATAAAGTTTTTTAATATAATAAAGTAATATAGACTCTACAAGGATTGGAAATCATCGCTGTAGAGTCTATATTTTTATACGATGAACTTGCTCCGACTTATTGCAGTAACCGTAATAAGGAGAGATAATATGCGAGATAACGTGAAGGGTGGTGCACTTATATGCCAAAACAAAGTGCAGAAGACTATAAGAAGTTTTTTCAAATTCACAAATTACAAAATGATGCTAAGGCAAAGGAATGGTGACTATTGGTATTAAGTAGTAAATAATCAATAAATTACATAATATAATAGGGAATATTTTTGTTAATAAAGACAATAACCGTGGTATAATATCTATAAGTAGATTAGTTCAGGTGGGATCTTGGACTGATCGACAGGAAGCCATATTAATAAAATTTAAGAAGGGAGACTTTATGTGAATGAATACATACAGGCTAAAATCATATAAAGTTAATGTTAATGATATCCAAATTGTCTACAGTCTTATATTTCAAAATTCACTCTATAGCTGTGAATGTTACAAGGAAGGATATATAAGGGATGATAATAATTATTCCTTGGTACATAACATTACAGAGGATGAAGGAGAAGCGCAGGAGTTTTTCGATACTATAGTGAAGAGATGTGTTTACCCAGTACATATTGAAGATATTGTCCAAGATTATTTTTATTATTGAGTATTATAAAGAGGCATTACAAATTCTATTATTTTGTAACTGCCTCTTTTTGTTTTAAATAGGATTATACCCACTAATTTTTATTATTTTTCTATAGGTTTGACATGAATAATTTTCCCCTTTTTAGGAAAAATATAGTGATAGAACGATTATTTTGAAAGAAGGGAACCTATGAAAGAGAAAATCAATTCCCAGTTGATGATGGAAATATTTGAGAAAAGTGGCGATGTAGTAAAACGACCAATTAATATAGGACATACTGGTATGACTGTGCATCTATTTGGTGTAGATGGATTAATGAATACTTTAATGCTGGATACAGCAATACTTCAACCGATTTCGATTGATCTAGCTTTAAAAAATTGTAAGACTGAAAGGGAAATTATAGACTATCTCTTGGAGGGCGGTGCCTTTCATGCCTTTGCAATAGAAGAGACTGATTTAAAACTATGCTTGCGATATATTTTAAGTGGCATGGCAGCTTTAGTATTTGATAATGAAGAAACAGCCCTTATTTTTGATGTTAGGACTTTTGATAAGCGATCGGTATCAGAGCCTTCAGATGAAGGGGTTATGAAAGGGGCTAAAGACTCCTTTATTGAAGTAATGAGGACCAATACCGTATTAATCAGAAGAAGAATTCGATCTGAATATCTGGTAATTGAGCAGTTGAATGCTGGGAAGCTGTCTCAGACCGATATTGCCCTGGCGTATATCAGCAATATTGCTGACCCTAATATAGTAAATATAATTCGAGATAAGATTAACAATTTAGATATCGATAATATATCAACCCCTGCTTTTATAGAAGAATATTTAGTAGAAAATAATAAAAGTATATTTCCGCAGATTATGTATACCCAAAGACCAGACAGGGTATCAGCCAATCTTTCCGATGGAAGGATAGCTTTAATTGTAGATGGTATCCCTTTTGTCTACCTGCTTCCTTGCCAGTTACCAATGCTTATGCAATCCCCTGAGGATTATGCCAATCATTTTTTCATTGGTTCCTCCCTACGTATTGTTAGGTATTTGGCTATGATAGTAACCTTGTTCCTACCGGCTTTTTATGTAGCATCAACCACTTATCAAAATCAGATGTTACCTGTACAATTGGCTTTATCAATTCAAGCATCCAAGATAAATGTCCCCTTTTCATCTGCTTTTGAGGTTCTCATATTATTGATTGCCTTTGAAATACTTATAGAAGCTGGACTTAGGCTTCCTAAAACTGTAGGTACAGCCATGTCTATTCTGGGAGGTCTAGTGGTTGGGCAATCGGCGGTAACGGCAAATCTGGTTTCTCCCGCAGTGGTTGTAATAGTTTCCCTTGCAGGTATTGCAGGATTTATAGTACCTAACCAAGATTTAAGCAGTGGAATACGTTTGACCAGATTTATGCTGGCCTTAGTTGCCTCCATTGGAGGTTTTTTCGGATTAGCCATAGGTCTTATAATTCTTATTACCCATCTTTGCAGTTTAGATAACTATGGAATCGCTTATATGTCACCTTTTGTGGATGTGGATACTGCTAATCATAAAGATACCCTATTTCGCTTCCCTGTAAGTTATTTTAATAAAAGGCCAAAAAAAGTAGCACAGGAAAGTAATGAGATTAAGCAAATATAATGGAATGGAAAAGAGATAAGCTATGAAAAAGAGAGAGGCTATAAAGATAATCCTATTTATATTACCATTATTAGTAACAGGTTGTTCAATGGATTTGAATCGCAAAGAAATTGATGAGATAGACTTGGTTAGAGTTTTAGGAATTGATTATGATAATGAAGAATTTGTATTAAGTGCCTTATATAACTCAAGCCAGGGAGCAGACCCCGAAGGAGGATCTGGTGAATCTGTAGTGATAAAAGGAAGGGGGCGGTCTGTTTATGAAGCTTTTGAGGATATAAAGCAAAAAAATAAAAAATCCATATCCTTAGCCCATACTGGATACTTTTTAATAGGTTACAATGCAGCTTCTAAAGGTATAGACGACTGTTTAGATTTCTTATCTAGAGATGAAACTATTAAGATGGAATCCCTGATTTTTGTTATGAAATATATGGATGCCATGGAGTTTATAGAGAAAGGAATAGAGAATGAACAGATACTCCATGAGGATCTTGAAGCCATCAGCCAGAAGCAGCAGGAGATTATAAAGAGAAATGATAACAACCTAGTTAATATTCTAAACGAGATGGAACAGTCCTATTCTGCAGTCTTAATACCTTATATTCTGGCGGAAGAGGATAGTTTCTCCATTGCTGGTTATGCAGTTTTTAAGGACTTCATACTAGCTGATTATCTGGATGAAGATACTTCCTCAGGTGTGAGGTTTTTAAAAAACACAATTCGAAGATACCCACTATTTCTTGCCAGTGAAGTAGGGCTACTCCTGACTAATATAAATACAAAGCTTTCTTCCAGTCTAGATAATAATAGGGTCACTATAATGATTGAGATGGACTATACATCTACTATTAAGGAAGTAACTACTAATAATGATATATTTACTTTTGATATGAGAAATCAACTAACCGAGGAGAAAAATCAAGCCGTACTGGAGATAATAAGTAAGCCAATAAACTATATGATGGTTACAGGTAATGATATTATTGGTTTGGCAAGGTTAATTGAGAATAATCATGTAAATGAGTGGAAAAACATGAAGGAAAATTGGGCCGACTTAATCTATGATATTAAATATCAATATATTCTTCATTCTAAGATAGATAAATCTTTTATCATAGGTAATGAAAGGGGAGTAAAATGATCTATATTTTTATAATTGCATTGATTTATATAGTTATAAGTAAAAGAGAGATCATATTAAGTAGTAAAAAAAATATTGCTTTATATATTTTATTTTCTATTATAGGTATTGCACTGGGTGTATTATATGTGGTCAATCCCTATCTTCCTAGCCTGGCCAATTTGCTGGAAAAATCGTTTAAGTGAGGTATGCCTATGAATAGGGAAGTAACATTTCGACAGATAGCATTTATGTATATATTTATATCTATTTCACAGATACTGCGGCAGATGCCGCAGGCCTTAGCCAATGGGGCAGGACGAAGCGGATATCTATCTCCCCTTATATCAGCTGTAGCAATTCTTCCTATAACAGCTATAATAATTGCCATGATAAAAACATTTCCCGGTTTAAACATTTATGAGATTATGTCACAGCTACTAGGTAAAGTTCTGGTTAAAGTACTACTATTGGGATATATGTTATGGATCTTCATCTCTCTGTGCATTAAGGTAAATGCTTATGCAGGAACCCTACAATTTACCTTAATGCCTAATACCGAATCAGAGGTATTAATTATAGCATTAATTTTCATAGTATACTATGGATTATCCAAGGGCATGAAGACGGTGTTTCGATTTTCTGAATTTACATTAGGCTCTATAATAGTGCTGTTCATAATATTATTTATCTGTGCCCTGCCTAAGTTTAGGCTGGATTATCTACTTCCTGTATCAACGGTGCATATGCCGGAGGCTGTTTTTGCATCTAAACAGGTTCTAGCTATTGGTGGTAATATAATAATAATACTGTTTTTTGCTGATAAATTTGAACTTTTAGTATCTAAAATACAGTTTAGAAAACTATGGGGGAGTGTAATTACATTGATATTGTTAGCCTTTGGTATAACTGTGTTTACCTTTGGGATTACAGGAGCTCCCCTTACTGCAAAATTACCGTTTCCGTTTTATATTACAATAAAAAGTATATCATTTTTCAATGCATTTGAGCGATTTGAAGTCTTGGTAACATTAATATGTATGATATCTGATTTTATCGCCATATGTATATATTCTGTAGTATTAATACGGTGTGTAGAATGGTTTTTTAATTTGGGAAAGGAGAACTATCTTTATGTTCCCATAACTATGATAGTATATTATGCTACTTTTTTTATAAGTACTACAGTATTTGAGTTTGCTTTCCTATACCAAAGAGTAATTATTAATGCCAATCTCCTTTTCCAATATATAATTCCCTTATTTTTAGGGCTAATTTGCCTACTTAAGAGGAAGATGATAAGGAAGCAGTATTAGATAAAAATCACTAATGATTTAATTATTCATAAACACGAATATTGAATTCATCATCATCAAAATCATATATGCTTCGTTTTATGTAATATTGTGCTACGGGATCTTTTATATCATATACTCTGTGATACTCCTTGGTCTCCTGATCTTTAACCGTTTCGCAACGATTACGGTACAAGAATTGAACTAAGTCGTAGCAATCAATCCATATTTGATTCCAGCCATCTTTTTGGGATTCATCAAAAATTAACTGTAAGCCAAAGTGAAGATGGGTGGTGCGGATGTTATTGACATTTTCCTTGGCACTGTAGCCAGTTCTCCCCATATATCCAATAACATCGCCAGCTTGCACAATACTGCCTTCTGTCAAAGATTTATTAAAGGGAAAATTCTGTCTTAAATGAGCATAGTAATAATACCTTTTTTTATCAAAGCTACGGATACCAATCCGCCATCCACCATATTGGTTCCAACCAAGGGCTTCCACATAGCCAGATTCAACGGCTATAATGGGAGTCCCTGTTTGACCCATCATATCATGGCCCAGGTGTTTTCTCTTATAGCCATAGCTTCTGGATACACCAATATCATCAAAGTGGCTATAAGGATAGTATTTGGCAATGGGTAAGAAAGCCTTAAGGCCATATTTTTTCTCCCACTTCTTACCCTCAGGGCTAGTCTCATCAGGCACTTCAATCTCGTATTCTCCGACGAAACCTTCTAGAACAGCAGAATAAGCCTCAAAATAGTAATCATAGTGTTTCATTCCATCGGTTATGGCTTCCATGGTCTCACCATTTTTAAGTTTCTCTACCAGATCACTCATGTGTTTTTCTTTATATCTAGAAAAGTCCCCACCATATTTTGTCCCTAGGTATGCCAGAACTTCAATCCAGTTGATTTTTACATCTTCCGATTGGGAATTAACATCATATTCATAAGCTTTATTTAAAGCGGCATAGGAAACATCAAAATCAACCCACTTAATATAATTTTTCTCTGTATCATACATTGAGGCGAAGATTGCTTCCCGCTTATCAATTTCATGTTTAATAAAAAGCGATGATATTAAGGCAAGTATAATTAACTCTGTCATTATGACTAATTTTAATTTAGACTTAAAAAACATAGCAATATTACCCCTTGAATTTTACAACTTGTAATATTTTATGTTTTTTCTTGGGTTACTATTACCATTATTCAAAGATATTCATATCCATTTTTTTATGGAGCTTTATATAAATACTTAAGGAATCCTCGTTTGAGTCATAAGTTGCCAGCATTATTTCATCAATATCTTCTAGACCTTTTAAGCCATGAAGCTTTAATTGCTTATTTAACCATGCTTCATTCTTACCTATTGCTGTTAAAGTTTTCTTAATAATATTACCGTCTATAATTATATTTGGCAGAGGAACACTTTGTAATGGTGAAAGGTTCAGATCTTGAGGGGTAACAGGCCTAAATTTTGAATTAGGTAAGACGCTTATCTTACCGTTGGATTCAAGATAGACGGAATGAACTTCCTTTAAATCATAATACCCTGAAACCCGTACTGCCGATAAAAATTCATCCATATCAATTTTTGCTGACAATAAATTTTTTTCATATATTTGACCATCCTGATAAAGAAGCAGTGTTTGCCCCCCGAAGAATTTTCTTAAAATAATGGATTTACAGGTTAGATAAGATATAAGCAAAGCCAATATAGAGAAAATGGCCATAGACATTAAGGGCTTAAAAAAGCTATCTGTTGATAAGACAGCCATCTCACCAGCTATAGATCCTATGGTAATACTACTAACATAATCAAACATACTTAGCTGGGACATCTGTCTGTTACCTATGATTTTCGTAAGAATAAATAGAAAGAAGAAAGTACCAAATGCAGAAAATGCTATCTTAATATAATCCATATAGTTCTCCTCCTGAATAATATGAAATAGTTATCTATGCCAATTGCACAAGGCAATATCTTATGAATTATTATGAATTATTTTGGATAAAAAATGTGACTTGATGATAAATAATCAATTATTATGATATGCAATAATGTAAATTTTATTTAAGAATAAGATTAAAAACAAAGAGGGGGCAATCGTAAAATTAAATGGATTAAATGTAGACCCTTATATTTTACGATTGCCCCAGTAGATATTAGTTGGATTTAACAGTACAATTATAAATTAATCTGTATAGGTTTTAGCCTGTTTAAATTCTGTATAGATTTCTTGTGAAGGCTCTTTAGTTAACAAGGATACTATAATAATAAAGAGACAGGAGATTAAAAAAGCTGGTAATAATTCGTATATTCCGAAGATACCACCTATTGGTTTAATGAGTTTATTCCAGACAAAGACCATAATTCCCCCTGATAGCATTCCTGCAATAGCCCCTTCTCTGCTTGTTCGCTTCCAGAAGAGTGAAAATAACATTATAGGTCCGAAGGTAGCTCCAAAACCTGCCCATGCAAATGATA
>JAAYPX010000046.1 GCA_012519565.1 Clostridiales bacterium
ATGTACATGCTATTGTAGTAAAGCGTATTAAAGGTTCAGTTCCTCCAGGTCTTGACATGGTACCTATATCATCAAATGAAGCGCAAAGCAAATTAATCTTCTGGCCTTAAATGCCTCAATTGAAGCTGCAAGAGCTGGTGAAGCTGGTAAAGGCTTTGTAGTAGTAGCAGAAGAGATTAAGAAGTTATCTGACCAAACCAATAAAGCAGTAGATAATATTAACTTAAATTTAACTGATATTGTAACTAGCATTGATGAATTTACTGATGAGCTTGAGGTTCTATATAAGACGTTAGATACGGAAAATACTAAATTAACAGATGCTGTCCATACTTCTGCTAAATCCAACATACAGCTAAAAGAAGTATCTGAGCTAATGGTTAAGACCTCAATTGAACTTAAAGAAGAGGCTGATAGTATTTCTACGCTGTTTGATGATATCCAAAGCTTAGCCGCAATAGCAGAAGAGAACTCAGCATCCACAGAGGAAGCCAGTTCCAATGTTACTATTTTTATAGATGAAATTAATAGATTAATGGATCAAATTAGCTTGTTTGAGATCTTAATTAAGAACTTCCAAGAGGATTTAGGTAAATTTAAAATATAATAAATAATATTTCAAAGGTGTTGTTTCAGACAACACCTTATTTTATTGTATAGGAAATTTTCTTTCGAATTTCCTATACAATAATTAAGCCCTTATAGAGTTTGGGTGGATGCCAGTATATGGATGAGCTACCAATAACTTAAAGCCTCAAAATCGGGTTTGTTCACAATGTGTTCACATTTATCTATTACAATAACTCTGTAATATATTTAATATTTATGTAACAATTAAAAACATATCTTTAATAATTATATAGGCAACTTATATTGCAAAACATCACAGGAGAGAGATAAATGACAGTAAGATCTAAAATCGCTACATATTTAATTGCTGGAACTATAACACTGGGAGCGCCAGCTATTGATGCTAAAGCAGCTGAATTACCAATCGCAGGAATGGATATAATTCTTAATAATTACTATCAAACAGAGGATTATACAGATATAACACAGTTTTTAGTTCCAAAGATAAAATCCGAATTTGAAAACATAGGTATAGCTGATGTAAGAAATTATGTTAACATAAGAAATAAACCTACTACCAAAGGTGAGATAGTAGGTAAACTCTATAAGAATGGAGCGGCAACTATCCTTAGTAATAGCGATGGTTGGTCCAAAGTAAAATCAGGTAAGGTAACTGGCTACATAAAATCTGATTACTTAATAACAGGAGATAGGGTAGAAGATGTGGCTAATAGCGTTGGAAGAAGAATAGCAACAGTTAATACCACTACCTTAAATGTTAGAGAAAAAGCTGATATTCAATCAAGGATTGTTTCATTAGTTCCCATTGGTGAGAAGTTAAAAGTACTTAAGGAATTAGATGAATGGATACATATCAAATTAAATAATGGTAAAACTGGATATGTATATTCTGATTATGTTACATTACATACTAAATTTAATGAAGCTGAGTCTATTAAAGAGGAAAAAGCAAGATTAGCTGCTGAAAGTAAAAACAGAAATACTTCAAATAGTTCATCCAGTAGCAAATCTACAACTAGCAATACATCTTTAGGGCAAAAGATTGTTAGTTATTCATTGAAATTCAAAGGAAATCCTTATAAATGGGGCGGAACCAGCCTTACCAATGGAACTGACTGTTCTGGCTTTACCCAATCTATATTTAAAAAGTTTGGTATTAATATACCACGTACATCAAGGGCCCAGGCCAGATCAGGTAAAACTATATCAGTAAAGAATTTGCAACCTGGTGATCTTGTTTTCTATGGAAAAAGCGGAAGAATAAATCACGTAGCAATATATATTGGTAACGGAAAAGTAATAAGTGCTAAAAGCAGGAAAGCTGGTATAGCCATAAATAATTACAATTACAGGACACCATATAAGGCTGTTACCTATTTAAGATAAAGGCTCATTTACGGGTTTAGGGAAAGGTTTAGAAAATGAAAAAATATAAAAAGCAATTATTTCTAACAGGATCATTAATAGTTATTTTAACATTAGGAGTTATCATTTTTAATAATAGCAATAATACACAGGCAAAAATAGAAAGCAGAAATACAGAAGATAAGATTAACAAAAAGAATATGAAACTAATAAATAATGATGCAGAAATTCAATCAAGCAGTGATTCAGTTGAAGTAAATTCTGCAGAACTAGATAATAATCCCAATGGAAATGTAGAAGCTTACGATACATTTGAAGAAAGAGAGCTTCTGGGACAAGCAGATATTAATCAGGAAGAGCCAAAAGAAATCAGTGATGATATTAAAGCTGAAATAGATCAGTTGATTAAAAATTATTATAATAGTACATCAAAGTTAGAAAAGAATATTCTTCAAGTTATTGAAGATGAAGATTTAAATAAAATTGCTGATGAAATTCTTATGAAAAGAAAAGGCATGGAGTCATATAAAGACATTAATACATATGTTCGAAGAGGTATATCCAAAGACACTTATGTAGTATTTACTTCATATAATATAAAGTTTGAAAACATAGAGACATTAGCTCCTGGAATGAGTGTATTGTATATAGTAACCTCTGAAGATGACGGTAAATTAAAGATTTATAATATAGATGATGATGAAGATCTAAATAATCATATTGAGGAACTGTCAAAGGATGAGGAAATAGTCAAGGTAATAAAAATGGTTAATACCGAATTAAAAAGTGCTATTGAGAAAGATGAAACTTTAAAGACCTTGGTTGAAAATCTAAAGTGATGGATTTTATATTTAGTTAATGATATAGTTTAATATATGATGGTTTAATATATGATGGTTTAATATGTGGTTTAATATATAGTTTAATATATAGTTATATGAGTTATATTAAATAGTATTAGTGATAATAAATACACCTTGTAAGGTAGTTTGCAGGGTGTATTTTTACAATTAGAAGAATTACTAAAAAAACAATGATAAGTGGATTTATTCATTAGGAAATCAATATTAGTCTAAATTTATACCCAACTATTCGTTAAACTATGGTTTCGCGAATAGTTGGATGAACAGTTATAGGTACTCCCCCTTGGCCATTAGAATATATAGAACCCTTAAAAACAATATTCCTTAACTTTTAATATTCTTATAATGCTTCATTAGTTCCATGAACATGGTACTATCCCCACCATTATCGGGGTGATATTTCTTAGCCAGCTCGCGAAACTTCTTTTTAATTTCATCATGGTCCGCATATACTGGAAGCCCTAAATATATAAAGATTTCTGTATCAATCATTGAATAATCCGCGAAAGCATTTTCTTTGTATATACTATAATATACATAATAAAAATACTCTATTATAACATCCTTAAATTCATCCTTAGTCATTTCTATTAGATTATATATGGAATATCTTGCATTTTGTGTGGTTTCACTTTTTAAATCAAAAAATTTATTCCATACCAGATCTTTGTCTTTAAATTCCCTATTATTTTTAATATAGTCTTTATGTAAATCATGTAAATCAAAACTATTTGAGCGTAATTTTATCTCAAGTTTTTTAAGTTCTCTTAATTTTCGCTTTATTTCATCCTGTTTCCATTTATCTTGAGGCAATTATCCAACACCTCCATATTTAAGGGGATTTAAGGGGATATTAGAAAATAAATAGCCACTATAACCCTCCATAATATTCTATTCTTCCTTCAACCCATATTACTATTATTATACTATATCCCTTCCCTTTCTTCCATTAAATTGTAGTTATATAAATTTTCCCCATTATATAATTATTACTAGTGTTTTTAGGAAGTATAAAAGGCAGCTCCCCCATCTTCTTTTTCATAATAAGTATGACATTGCATTTAATCTGTATTTAACGCAATGTTTTTAGTCTTATACAGGTGGTTTTTGCTCTAGCTCTTGATTTTTTAATAATTTTTCCCCTGCATGGACTAAAAACGCATATATGGTTTAAATTTGCTTTTTTAATTTTGAAGAGTGTTATATATCCTATATCTGGTTTTAATGGCCTATTTGAGCCTTTTATGAGGTCGATTTTTGAAGGTTAATATTAAATTGTATTAAAATCTGATTTATGTTATCATTTACTAATGAACTTTACTTTATTTTCTGCTTGCCTAATTCTCCCTATCTTAATGGTAAAGTTCCATGTAATTTTAAAGAAGCTATTAGTATAACTGGTTTTAGTGGAACGTATTTGAAAAGAAATTTTAGCTTAACGGATAATATGAAAACAATGTGCCTTTTCATTACATAATAGTTAAAGCTGATTAGAATTGAGGTGTATTGTAATTTGCAACAAAGGAAGAAGCTACCATACAACAAAAATATATTACCTAAATGTGTAGTTAACTTTTTAAACTACTTACCTGCTATGAGGGGAGCTTCAAAAAATACACTGATAGGTTATTCTTCTGATTTAGTGTTATTTTTTAAATATCTTAAAATTGAAAGAGGCCTGGTAGATCCTACGGTAGACTTCAATGATATAAAAATATCTGATATTGAAAACTCCCTCCTATCTTCTATTACAGAAGAAGATTTAATAGGTTTCATAAATTGGACTATTATTGAGCGCAATAATACTGAAAAAACTAGAGCAAGAAAAGTTGCCTGCCTTAAATCCTTCTTTAGATATTTACATAAGAAAGCAAAGATTATTGAAAATAACCCGGCAATGGATTTAGAGTCTCCAAGGGTCGGCAAAAGAAAGCCTATCTTCCTAACTTATGATGAAAGCTTACAGTTATTAAGTTCGATTAATAGTAGGAATAATGTAAGAGATTTTTGTATCATAACACTATTTTTAAATTGTGGCCTACGTTTGTCAGAGCTTTGCAGTATTAATGTAATAGATATTAGGGATGATACCTTATCAGTTATCGGTAAAGGCAATAAACAAAGAATTATTCCCTTAAATGAAGCTTGTATGGATGCTATTAATAAGTATCTTGAAGTAAGAGAAGATATGATTCAGAAAGCTGAAGCAGTAGATAAGAAGTCACTTAGCTCTGATGCTAAAAAGGCACTGTTCCTCAGTGAACGTAAACAGCGTATTTCTAAAAGAACAGTCCAAGTCCTTGTAGAGAAATATGTAAAAGAAGCTGGTCTACATGGCAGAAAATACACTGTTCACAAATTAAGGCATACCGCCGCCACTCTATCCTACAGAGGCGGAGCAGATATATTAGCTATACAACAATTATTAGGTCATGAAAGTGTTAGTACAACTCAAATATATGTACACTTAGTAGATGATCATGTAAGAACTGCTGTTTCAGCCAACCCATTAAGTAAAAGAAAGGGAAGAGTTGGCAGTTAAATAGTATGTATTAATGGTAGAAAACTCCTCCTAATCTTGGATTATATCCAAGATTAGGAGGAGTCTACTTTTCCTATATTATACTGATAAAGGTACGGCGTCCACAGGATTACTTTATAACCAGTGCTGAAATTCTGCGAAACCTTCTCTAAGTAGTATGATTTTTTCACAAGTAATCTGGTCTATCTCTCTCCCTGGACCTTCAATATAACTACCATTTGAAAGTATTCCCACAAGAGTGATTGAAGATATATAATCACCAAATTCTCTTGTAATGATATCAACATAGCTTTTTAATATTTGCCTTTGTTTTAATACCTTCCCTAAACATCAAATTTCACAAACAAACTTAACCAGTGTATCTTTTAATAGTGATATATTTCTCTTATCAAATTTTGTATCAAAAGGAGTATGTAATCTAGCTACATAATAACCTATGATAGGGGCTTTTCTCATACCTGATATTGCGATGCTTTTCTTAAAGTGCATTTGATCTGACGGATAAAATGTAGTACCAGACGTCACATGTCTAACCTCTTTTTCATCGGTAGAACTTAAGATCTCCTTTAATTTACCATAAATTTCTTGATCTTTTCTAGCCGACCTATTGGCGATTACCAGCATATGATCTCCATCAGAAACACAATCTAGATTTATGACTAATTTATCTTTTATCTCCCTGTGATGCTTTTTATAAAATACCCTAGAGCCAACAAGCCCTAATTCTTCATTATCAAAGAAAACAAATGCAAGCTTTTCTCTATACTCTTCAGGAAGCTTCATTGCTATTTCTATCAATGTAACTACGCCAGAAGTATTATCATTGTATGTATTTTTGTTTGGAAAGCCTATCATTATTTGAACGCATAATCCAATAATGCTAAGTATGGTTACTATCTTTCCTATTTCCGTATTACCAGTAATGAATGCAACAGATAATCCTATAACTAAAGATACGGCAAAAAATAAAAAGATTAAGAAAAATTGATATATTACATAGGCTAATATATTTCTAGGTGTAACAATATTGGGAAAAGGACATAAAGCACAGGTATCGTAATGAGCTGTCATAATTACCTTAGCTTTTTTCACATCACCTACTACAATATTTTTACTAGCAAGAATACCACCTTTTTCAATGTCTACCTGATATCCTTCCTTATCTAGCATCTCTTCTACTCTTTCAATGAATCTTCTCTTCTGTTTTTTGCTCTTTCGAACCATATAATTTTCTATTATTTCATCTGAATATTGATGCATTTTAACTCTCCCTTATTTTAATGTATTAGTATATGAATACCAAGATTGAAATCTATACTCTATTTACCAATACTATCAAATAAAAATAAATAATTCAATAACTAGGTGATTAATTATTTATTTGTAATATATTATTACTCCACTCCGCTTAATATAATTACATATAAGTTGTGTTTTACACTCTTAAGTACCCTACTTCTTTAGATCTTTCTGGCATAACTTAATGGATTTAATGCTTTTATTCCTTAATATACAATAATTACTAGAATTTTTATAATACTAGATATATAATATGTACAAGCAATTAATTATATTTTAAAGAGAGGAAGTGAGCTTTAGAAGCTTTTATTATAGGTTAATGCTTCTATAATCAATATGAGGTTTCGTAATAGGATGATCTTATTCCCAGAGGGAAGAAGCAAAGCTCTGACTATGAGCTATGATGATGGGGTATTACAAGACAAGAGACTTGTTGATATTTTTAATAAGTATGGCATTAAAGGAACCTTTAACCTTAACTCCGGCTTCTTTGGACAAGAGGATGAGGGGAAAGTTAATGGGATAATAGTTGATCACTCCCATATACCAGCTAGTGAGATCCAAGAGGTTTATAAAAATCATGAGGTGGCAATACATACTCTAAGGCATCCTAATCTAGAGAAATTGCCTAAGGAAGTTATCATATATGAAGTAATTGAGGATAAAAAGAACTTAGAAGAACTGGTAGGATATCCTGTGCGTGGTATGGCCTATCCCTTCGGTACATATAATGAAAATGTTATTAAAATTCTGAAGGATTTAAATATAGAATATTCTAGAACCGTAAATGTTCATCATAGTTTTGAATTACCTAACAATTTCCTTGAATGGCAAGCTACCTGCCATCATGGTGACCAAGAATTATTTGATTTGGCAGAAAGATTTTTATCCAGTGATAGCCTCAGTTTATTTTACGTATGGGGTCATAGTTATGAATTTGACGTAGATGATAGCTGGGATACCATGGAGGAATTTTGTAAGAAAGTTGGAAATAATTCTGATATTTGGTATGCCACTAATATTCAAATTGTGGATTATGTTAATGCTGTAAACTCCTTAAAGTTTTCTTGTAC
>JAAYPX010000047.1 GCA_012519565.1 Clostridiales bacterium
GCAATACAGACCAATATTGAGGATGAACTGGCGGAAGCATTCTTAGCTGGAACCATTAAAGAAGGGGATATTGTACAGATAGATTATATAGATGACAGGATAAAAGTTACAGCAAAGGAATAAAATAATGATATATTTTTGTAGAATATGTCCGAAACATCATATATAATATAGATAGAAACTTTCCATATAGAGTGAAGGAAACAATGCAAATAGGAGGGACATATAATGGCAGTTATTAAAGAGTTAATACGCAAGGAAAATGATGGGACAATAAGTTTTGGTAACTATGAGTTAGATGTAAAAACAAAAGCCTCTGATTTCGAGCATGAAGGTGATCTATACAAAGTAAAAACCTATAGAAAGATTACAAAGTTAGAGAAAAATGGAATGTTCGTCTATGAATCTGTACCAGGAACTGCCGTCTTTAACATGAGTATCAAAGAAAATGAAGTAAGTTTTCAAGTTGAAGGTTCAGAAACTGCACAGATAACTTTAGAATTAGAAGCAGAGAAAGAATATAAAATAATTAACAATGATGTTAATTTAGGCAAGATAAAGACAAATTTAGGAGGCAAGCTCATGTTTAGCGTTGAATTAAGTGACAAAGAAAATGCCTCTATAAAGGTGGTAAAATTATAAATGGCTAAGAACAAAACCGTATTTTTTTGTAAAGAATGTGGATACGAAAGCGCAAAATGGATGGGCCAATGCCCGGGATGTAGAGAATGGGATACATTCGTAGAGGAGCCTGTTGTTAAAAAGAGAATCAATAAGCTGGGGGCAAAGGCTATAAAAGAACCAGAGCTAATCTCCAATGTTAAGATGGAGGAAGAAGTTAGACTTAGTTCCGGCATAGGTGAATTGGATCGTGTCCTTGGTGGGGGCATTGTACCTAGCAGCTTAGTATTAGTTGGCGGAGATCCAGGCATAGGTAAATCTACATTACTTTTACAGATGTGCCGGGAGATTGTTCTTAGGAATAAAAAAGTTTTATATATATCTGGAGAGGAATCCCTAAGCCAGATAAAGATGAGAGCAGAGAGGCTCGGCGTGATTAGCGGCGAGCTTCTGCTCCTATGTGAAACAGATCTGGATATCATTGAAGAAGCTATACATAAATATCGTCCTGATATAGTGGTTATTGATTCTATTCAAACTATGTATAAGGAAGAGGTAACCTCTGCCCCAGGTAGTGTAAGTCAGGTTAGAGAAGCAACTGGCACTCTTATGCGCATAGCAAAAGGATTTGGAGTTACCATATTTATAATCGGCCATGTAACCAAAGAGGGCGTAGTGGCTGGACCTAGGGTTCTGGAACATATGGTTGATACAGTCTTGTACTTTGAGGGAGATAACTATGCATCTTACCGGGTATTACGGGCTGTAAAAAATAGATTTGGTTCAACCAATGAAATTGGAGTATTTGAGATGAGGGGCACAGGGTTGGAAGAAGTTACAAACCCCTCCGAATATATGTTAAAAGGTAGGCCAGAGGGAGAGCCTGGTTCAGTAGTTGTGGCCTCATTAGAGGGGACAAGACCAATGCTGGTTGAGGTCCAGGCTTTGGTGTGTCGTTCTAATTTTAATATGCCAAGAAGAACTGCAGCTGGGACTGATTATAATAGGGTAAACCTTCTTATGGCTGTATTAGAAAAACGTCTGGGCTTGCAGATATCAGATTGCGACGCTTATGTTAATGTGGCTGGTGGAATTCGTATTACAGAGCCAGCACTGGATCTTGCAATAGTCTCAGCTATCTTATCGGG
The DNA here is from genome assembly GCA_012519565.1 of Clostridiales bacterium. Lineage (GTDB taxonomy): Bacteria > Bacillota > Clostridia > Lachnospirales > Lachnospiraceae > Mobilitalea. The sequence continues at coordinate 1,770 of JAAYPX010000047.1, forward strand.
CCATCGCAATAAAGCTATTGATAGTAGGACGGTATTTTTTGGAGAAGTTGGACTTACTGGTGAGATTAGAGCTGTTAACATGGCAGAGCAAAGGGTAGTGGAAGCATCCAAGATGGGATTTGATATATGTGTTCTTCCCATGGCCAATAAAGACAAAATCACAGTGCCAGGAATGA
>JAAYPX010000048.1 GCA_012519565.1 Clostridiales bacterium
AATAGTGCTTATAAATATTAATTTGGTAACAGTAGAAGAAATATTCTCCCTATCCTTATCTTTTCCTATTAGAAGATATTCTAGTTCGTATCTTAACTCCGAAGGTTTAAGATCTACCCCTTCATTTTCATTGCCATAATAATAGAAATGTTCCATTAGGTATTGAATAAAAAGGAAGGTTTCTGCCATGGCACTTATGCCCTGCTCTATCATAGATACAAGATCTATATCACTTTGAAAACCTTCTAGTGCATCACTGATACCTGTTTTGTCATTGCCAATTTCCATGTTCAAAAACAAATCTCCAATATTATACTCCTTATGGCTTTTATATAAGTTTCTTAGCTCGGAAGGTAAGGGATGCTGAGCTTCTATTTTTAATTGAGAAAGTGTATTAGCATCCATCACCAGGCTTAATAGCCCATCCTTAATAGAATTACCTATGGATTCTATGGGATCTGACATATTTTCTTGTAAAACCAATGTGCTATAGTCAATTGATAACTCACCTATATTATATTGAGTTATCTCATTCAAAGAGCTACTTAAATAATATCTGGAAGTTCCATAATTTTTATTATTTAAACTCTCTTTTAAACTATTTAAAGATGAACTTACAGAGTCTAAAATATTACTATTCACTTCCGTAACCCTTATCATCTTTTGAAAATCATATCCATTTAAATCTCCTTTTCCTATATAGCTTTTTATATCCTGAAAGCCCTCTTCAAGACCGTTAAATATATCCTCACCTATATTATCTTTGGCTTGTGATAAAATATCTTCAAACTTATCTATTAATCCTTTGGCCTTTGGCAAGATACGGCTTATATCATTTAATACATGGAGAGTTTTATTAAGAAGAGGCTTTATATTATGTATCAAGTCTTCTATATATTCTATATCCTGATAAAGCCCATCCCTGTATTGGCTCCTTTGCTTATCATAGAAGGATAAATCTTGGCTAATCATACTTAACCGCTCTTCTAATAATTCTCTTTCTTCTATGAGAGCATCTAGTTGCTTTATTAACTCATCTGATTTATCATCCATACTACTTAATTCAAGAATTTCAACACTAATAAAATCCAAAGCTTGGTAAGCTTCATCATATTCCTCTTCTAAGCTTTGAATGAATTGATCCATCTCAATAATCAATGATAAATATTTGTCCATTTTATTAAAATATAGACTTACATCAACATACTGATTTTCTATAGCTTTATATACCACCTCATTATTGATTGCAACCATATCCATAGAAGGTTCCCCAATGCAGATTTTCTTAACAAAATACTTCTCCACCATTAACTGGCCACTCTTGCTAGTCTTTATCCCCTTTTGACCTGTTTTAATTCCATCTAGGAGTGTCATAAGCCTAAGAATATTTTTATCTATCTGGACCAACTCTTCCTCTATCTTTTGCTTTTCTTTATATACAGCACTTATCTTCCCTGTATCCTCTATTAAGAATAGTTTTTGCCTAAGACCTTGGACGAGATCTCCCAGTTCCTTATACTTCATATATTCCACTGCCTCATGTATAAATATCTCACCATCATAATCCATAAGCCTAGTCTTTTCTTTCAAATCTAAGGTGTTGATATTAATATCATATAAATCAATACCCTTAGGCAAGAGGTTATTATAGATATTATAATTGGGCCATATAGTATAAGTGATATAATCTTTAATTTTATTCAGCAATATTTCATCCTGTTCCTGGCTAGTTCCATAGCTGGAATCCAGCCCTAATATATGGTACTCATCCATAAGGGGCCCGTAAAACTCAGCCAATGCCGAATCCATAGCTGTCATTAAAGCTCTTTCTACAAAGACCTTAGCCACACTGATTCTAGCCCCCTCAATTGTTATTAAAATAAATGCTAGTAGGAAAAACAAAGTAAAACTTAGAAACACCGTAATAGTAGCCTTATTTTTCTTATCCCCTGTAAATATCAATTACCTAATCCCCCATTACCTATAATTAATTTGCTAACTCTAATTAATAATATTTTTTGCATCCCCTGTAATAGAAGTAAAGGCTTGATTAACAATACTGGTTATTTGATCTTTAAATAACAAGACTAAACTAACTAAAACCACTAATATTAATATAATTTCAACAACTCCAATGCCCTCTGCTTTTATCTTAAATATTTGCTTATTGAATAATTTTTTACTAAATAGTTTTTTATAATTCATTTTACATCTGCTGCTTAATGCAGCTCTCCTTTCTCTGTATTTTATAGATTTTAATTATCCATATTAAATAATCAATAACTTAATTACTTGTTAATATACTCTATTTAAAACATGGCTTTCCTCATAGCTTAAAGGACATAAAGGCTGGAATAATTATAATTATTAATACTATAAGCAGCATTATCATCATAGGCAGTAATAGTTTTGTTCCAGCTTGCTCTCCCAGTTTTTTAGCTGTTTCCTTTCTTTCTTCATAGGCCTCTGCTGCTTCATTACTCAATAGTTGGGATAATCCCTTACTACCTTTTCTTAGATTTTGAGATATTAAAGTGGCAAATTTCATATATGGAAGTAAACCAGCTCTCTTAGCAAACTGTTCATAGGCAGTAGTTTCTGATATTCCCAAGCTTATTTCCCTGGCGGTAATAACCATCTCCTCATAAGCATATCGCCCTTTATTATCTCCTTCCTGGCGCTTTTTCATATAATCCTCACTAATTCTTAACCATGCCTGTTTAACTGTCATACCTGCATTAACCAATAGGGTAAATTTATTAATAATCTCCGGATAATCTATAAGCATTTGATCTTTTCTTTTTTGAACCTTTTTCTCTAGGTTTTTGTCCACTTGAAACCACATTAAGATAGCTAAGACTATACCCATTATTAATATAAATCTACCAGTTTTATCTTGTTTAACCTTCCACTGTAACCTATAATTACCCACACTGTCAGGCAGTCTAATGTACTCATTATATATGGTTTCTTGGGCTGCTTTATTCAGCTCCTCTTCAAGGGCAGTGGTAAACTCTCCATCCTTAGTCATTGGCTTTGGCATAATATGTAGAGGTATAATATAATCTATCTTCTCCTCTCCATAGGATAAGGTTGCTGTAACAGAGGTAATTACTCCAGTGGCATCGATATCCTTATTATATACCTTACCAGAATAGCTAATGAGATTTGCATCCTCTGGTTTCCATCTAACGGTAATGCTACTTGAAGGTATCTTGCTACAGAAATACAAATCCTTATCCACCCAATCCAGACTTTCATTTTCACCTAAAATGCTTATATCCAGATACTCCTTAGCCTCTTTAAATGCCTCTTTTAACTCCTCCTTATTTAATTTTTGCTCTTCAACCTTAAGAATAAGCTCCCTAAAAAATTGGATTTCATTATCTATATCCGAGTATATATTCTCATGCTCATCTTCCAATATATTATTTTCAATTTCTACAGTTAGCTTATGCTCTTTAGCACCCTCACCATAACTGGGGCGCATAATTACATTATTTTCTGATATAATAGATGAATTCATATTTTGTAATGAGTAGACTAGAGATAGGAAGTTAAATAAGAACAATATTAGAATAATAATAGATCCTTTTTTGTACCAATATAACTCTACTTGCTTATCTGGCTTTTGCCTTACATAAATAGCACTAATATACTTCTTAGTAGCTTTATTTCTATCTAATATCTTTTTCAATTTTAAATTTACAATGAGCCATTTCACCATAGGATATAAGAAGTATAATTGGTGTTCCTTTTTATCAAGCTTATCCATATCTTCTCTATCCTTTAAGGACAGGATATAAAATATAATAACTAGTAACATAATAAGAATATTAAGTAACATATGATCACCTCGATTGTCCCTAGGACTTATATCTCAATATCAACAATCTTATCTGTAATAATTAATGCTGTCAGATAAAGTAGTAATAATATTGTCATTATGATAACACCTATAACATTATGATAAAGAATATCCAGATATCCAGGTGAAAATAATCTCATATATACCAGTATACCTATAGGCACTATCTTCATAATGTTAGCCTCAAGTCTCTTAGCACTGGTTAAAGTTAATATCTCCCTCTTAACTTCAATCTTATCGCTTATGGTCTCACAAGTTGCTTTTATAATTTTCATCAGATCTCCGCCAGTTCTTTTAGCTGTAATAAACACCTGGGCAAAATTGATTATATCTTCAATGTCAGTCCGCTGACCAAAATCTATTAAAGCTTTCTCAACGGTAATATTTAATTTAATTTGATTAGCTAGATAAATAAATTCCTTGACAATCAATCCCCTATTGCCATATAGATGTTTCAACTCTGCTAAGGCCTCATCAAAAGCCTTCTCTATAGAATAACCAGCATTTAAAGCAGATGATAGACTAAGTATCCCATCCCTAAATTCAAGATTTAGTTGCCACTTCCTCTTCTTTATTAGCTGCTGCTTTTTTCTTTTAATGTAAATAATAAGAAGAGGACTTAATGGCAAAACACTTAATAAACTGCTATAGAATAAAAAACCAATTATTGAAATTGCTGCTAATCCCTGTAATATATAGATAGTTCTTTCTCGGAAATTGAGACGGTAGAGTCTATAGTCATCAATCATTTACACCTCCTAAGCATTTTAGTGAGCCGACATGTACTTAATTCCAGCCCTTAATAATTTGTCTCTATTTACCAGATCGTTCTTCCTTATTAATTGACCTATTACCATCCCTCCTTCTTCAGTTATTTCTTGAAAACTATACAGATGGTTCAATTGTATCTCACCATCTTTGCAAGCCAACACTTCAACAATCTCAAGGACTCGTCTTGTTCTATCCCTAAGCCTTCCTAAATGCACAATAATATCAATGGCCGATGCAATCTGCTTTCTTGCGGCCAACAAGGGAATATCAGCCCCTAATAAAACCAAGGTCTCTAATCGGCTAAGCATATCAGCTGGTGAATTGGCATGTCCCGTGGAAAGCGATCCTTCATGACCTGTATTAAATGCTTGTAACATATCAAAGGCCGCACCATCCCTTACCTCCCCTACTATTATTCTATCTGGACGTTGACGTAAACTCAGTTTTATTAAATCCCGAATACTTATCTCATTACTGCCCTCTGTATTGGCATTACGGACTTCTAACCTTACCAAATTAGGTATGTTTCGAATTTGCAATTCAGCAGAATCTTCTATTGTAATAATTCTTTCATGACTGGGTATAAAATTTGATAAGACATTGAGAAATGTAGTTTTGCCTGAACCAGTGCCACCACTGATAAAGATATTATAACCTGCTATAACTAATTTCCTTAGTAATTCTGCAGCCTCTGGAGTAATTGAGTTATATTGAATTAAGTCATCTATGGTTATTGGTTTGTCTGGAAATTTTCTAATGGTAATAATAGGACCATTAATTGCAACTGGAGGTAATACTATACTAACCCTTGAACCATCAGACAATCTGCAATCAACTATGGGATTAGCCTCATTCACTATTCTGTTGGATTGGGCTACAATTTGTTGAACAAGATCCCCCAATTTATCTTTAGATGTAAACCTAGCCTCATGTTGAGTTATTATCCCCTCTCTTTCAATAAATATCTTATCTAATCCATTAACCATAATCTCTGAGATAGATGAATCTTCTATTAATTCCTGTAATATATCCAGCTTTCTAATAGAATTAAAGATATCCTTTCTTAATCTACTTTTATCCTTGATGCTTATATATATCTCTCTGCTTTTTTCAATGATAACCTGATCAATGATAGAGTATAATTCCTCATCCCTAACCTCCCTATTTAATTCTATTTGGTCAATAACTGCTGCCTGCAACTTATCCTTTAATTGTTCTATAAAATCACCCCTGCCTTCTTACAACCTAGCTAGTTTTTAATGTTTTCATTAGCAAAGCTACTTCTTCCATTGCTATATTCCATATAGTGCTTTGTGGCATATCTTCTAGTCTTAATTCTACATGTTCAGCTCTATTGGGAATATTGACTTTCAGTAGCTTCTCTTCTGTCAGTTTTAATCCAACATAGGCCGTTTGCCTCTTCCACTCTTGTACTACGGCTTCCTCGTAATTACTTATATCATTTACAAGGTATATAGTTTTACATTGCTGCATTAGCTTCATCATAGCCTCATTATAAAAACCAATATGAAATATAACCGCTTGATAATCAGTATATAGCCTAATCTGTTCAAGCCACTTTGATATATCCTCTTTAGTAATTGATAATAAATCAAAGCCATGGGACACACCTGATAAAAAGGATAGCTTACCATAATGTTGAATAAGGGCTTTCATTAGCATAATTAAATTGGGATTATCATCTTTAAGATAGTATATAAGTTCGGATATGGGGTATCTATTATTTTTACCCTGGGCAATGCTTATAACTGGAAATTGTTCAAGGGAGACCAATAAAGTCTTTATCTTTTCTGAAAGTATCATGGCCATGGACCAGGTAAATATCTGCTTACTAATTCCTGAAATAGGAGAATACACAGATATTAATTTGGTATTGATATCGTAGCTAAAATTCTGTGAGTTATTTTCATGATTTGCATAATAAGAGATTATCTCAGATAAAATAGAATACATAGACTGATATTTATAGATTTCAGGATATGGGGAATTAATAAGTTTATTAGGATACTCAGACAATTTGAGAATATATTTAATATTATCAAGGGATAAGTCATTATCCATATTGCCACCCATAAGCAAAATCTCTACTGGGTTATTAAGAAGATATTCTTTTAAATGTTCTAATTTAGTAAAGCCGTAGCAGTCAAAATCAAAGTCTTTTTTGTTATTAAGATAGTCCGTAAATCGTGTGGCATAAGTTGCATCTGTATCATATATTGCCACAACCTTATTCACCTGGCATCACCCCACTTAGTATGTTTAATATTTATTGAATTTAAGAAAATATTACTACATAAAAATTTAAATGTCAATAAATTACAGCATTGGTTTTTATAATTTGTCAGAATTATACAAATTATTGTGTTCTGCTTGTATAATTTACATGATACCTATTTTTTATTTTAGAAAGTAATATATAGCCAAACCATAGAGTAATAAAAAACCTGGGAAGCCCAGCAAACCATTGGCTAAGACTGTAATGCCATTAATACCTACACTTATATTATATCCCCGGCTTCTTAACAAAAGGTCCAACAAATAGATTCCTGCAGTACCTAAGCATGCACGAAGTATAAAATTTATAATTAAATCGGTTCTATGTTTTATTAAACAAACTATCATAAATACTACACAGGCGATAATGATTATTAAAAGTAGTTTATCCATACTTCCTCCTTGCTTATAGTGTTATAACCTTATTACATTTATATACTACCCAGTCCAATTTATTCTAAAATTTTAGTATAATCAGGAACTTTTTGACTATACTATAAATGAATTTATTTATATAAAGGACGGTGCACTAATAAATGTTTTTTAAAAAAAGTAAACCACAGGAAAATTATCTTATAAATGAGATTAATAAGACCAAACTTGCACTGGAAACTGCATATTCAAATTTTGAAAATGTTGTAGATCCAGATTTAATCGACAGTTGCATCTACGAATTAAATGCTATCCAAACCCGCTATAAATTTCTCCTTAAGCAAGCCAAGGAATTGGATGTAGCCCTAGATAATACATTCTGTTAAGTAATGTATATTTACTATAAAATATAGGCACAATAAAAGCTGCCAATTGGCAGCTTTTATCTTCACTTATATATTAAATTACTATAATTATTAAGCCATAAAACCTCTACTCTGATTATTAGGGTCGATAAAGGTTTCATTTAAAGTACCTTTACCATAGGTTAAACCTGCATAAACTTGTTGGGTATTTTGCATTATTGGACCACTCTTATCATCCTTACTAACCTGCTCAAACCCTGCCAGAAGCCTTTTCATAACAGCTTCTGCAGCCTTTAGAGCTTCTAGATCCTTTTTCATGATTGCAGTGATGATGCTTTTATTTACAAATAAATATAAGCTTAGCAAATCATAAGATAAAGTATACTGATAATCTAAGGTTGCCATTAGTTCTGATACAAACTTCTGAGCATGCTTTAATTCTTTTTCAAAGGTTGCCATATCCTTGTCATTATATGCACTTCTTGCTTCTTCTATATCCATTAGAATAACTTCATATAACAGAACTGTTAGCTCGCTTCTGGATGCCTGTGCAATTCTAGCTGTAAATCCTTTGAGCGCTTCTTTTTTCATACAACTACCTTACTACCTTTCATTATTCTTACTATTACTGTTGTAGTAATGTAAGGATTGATTGAGGTCTTTGATTAGCTTGGGCCAGCATAGCTGTACCTGTCTGTGATAAAACATTTTGCTGTGTATAGTTAGCCATCTCCAAAGCCATATCAACGTCTGCTATACGGGATAGGGATTCCGTCATATTCTCAGCAGTTACATTTAGATTGGATATTGAATGCTCCAAACGGTTCTGATAAGCACCTAATTTAGAACGTATTGCTGAAACTTCATTAATTGCTATATCCAGAAGTTGTATAGCTTCCTGGGCGCCCTCTGGAGTTGATAAATTAATCTTATCAATACCTAGTGTTGCAGGATTCACCTTAGGAATACGAATTGACATAACCTGTCCTTCATTGGCACCAATCTGTAAATCCATTGGGCCTGCATCTAGTACAGAGACTGCTACTTCTACATAATCATTAGGATTAACTGCTCCTACACTTGGGCTGGTCGGTGCACCATCATAAGCAGTAATTTTTACGTCTTCAAATGTAGTTTGAACAATTCCTGGCTCAACTTCAAATACCATTTTAAAATCATTACGATCTGATATAGTAATCTTATTACCTTTGGCAGATAATGTGGCTGTATTTTCAAATTGAGAAGAATTAGTAGCATCCTTAGGTATTAATGCCGCTTTAGCATCGACACCTACAGCCTTTGCAGATTCCTTAGTTAAACCCAATATCTCACATAAATTAGGGTTATCACAAAAGATTTCAATCTTTTGATCGGAACCATATTCTTTACTAACAAATACTAAAGCATCTCCATTCTCCAATGCTTTATTTTCGTAGCCGGCATTTTCTTTATAATTAGTAGTTGATGGCTTTGGATGACCTGGATCACCGTTCTCATCAACATATTTTACTGCAAAGACGTTAACATCAACACTATCACAAACATCCCTTAATTTCTGGAATACATCTTCTACAGTATCTCCTGCTTTAACTTTAACCTCTTGCCCATTTATATTAATGGTTCCTGCTTCATTGTCTGCAATCTCTCTTAATTCTGGACTCATATCAAGGTCTGTTTTATTACCCACAATAACAGCCTGTCTGGCATCCTGGGTAATCTCCAGTTCATAATTTCCAACAGCTACTGTATCGGATAAAGATACCAGCTTTACATTATTATTATTGGAGTAGGATCTTCTATCTATATTGCCATCCAGCAGTGTCATATTATTAAATTCAGTAGTGTCGGATATTCTCTGAATCTCTTCATTTAATTGGTTAATCTCTGCCTGTATTGCAGCCCTATCCTCTAAGGTATAGGTTCCATTAGCAGACTGCACAGATAACTCCCTCATTCTCTGCAGCATTGCTTCCACTTCTATTAAAGCACCTTCTGCAGTTTGAATAACAGAGATACCATCAGATGCATTACGGCTGGCCTGATTTAACCCTGCAATCTGAGTTCTCATTTTCTCAGAAATCGCTAATCCTGCAGCATCATCTGCTGCATTATTGATGCGAAGTCCAGAAGATAATTTTTTAAGACTGGCATCTAGCATCTTATTGGTTCTGGACAATTGATTATTTGCCTTTAAAGCTGAAATATTATGATTGATTCTCATATGTTTTCCTTATCCTTTCTGTATTAATTCAATTGACTATATTCCATCTCCCGTACCATCTGGATAAATCCCTTAGCCATACTATACAAATTCCTTTCGGCCTGGATATTATCCTGGTCAGACATCATATTCTCTATGACTTCTCCTTCTGTTTCCCCTTGAGTATTATCCTGTATAAGCAATGGATTTATATAACCCTTAGTAAACATTTTGCTATACTTTAGACCAAAATCAATATTAACAGAAGTTATATGGTCCAGCCCAGGAAGCATGTCAATATTATTAATATTATCCTGTAGCATCCTTAGACCCTCTCTTGAATCACTGCTAATAAAGCCCTTTAACATCTGATTCTCAACAGAAAAATCTGCTTTGATATTGCCCAGGGTCTCTGATGGAATAGCTATTGATACCTCTTTGGCCTCACCCATCCCCCGTATAATAGTAAGATTAATATTGGTAATGCCCTTTCCTGTATCCAAAGGCAACTGATAGAATTCTCTTTTAGCTAGATTCTTAAAAAAAGTCATCTGCTGCCCTATTCTTCTTAAATCGATTATACTTTGTGCTGTGATTACTTCACTTTCATATTCCTGCTCTAGAATATTCTTAACCTGGGCTTCTAATTGATCGTAGGCCATATTCATAGTTTCCTTATCAATAAGATTATCGGTTAATTCTAAGGATTCCTTTATATTAAATAATGAATTTTCTTCTCTTTCTTGGCTAGTTAAACTTTTTAGCTTCTTAAACACACTTTCTTCATTGCTTAATATCATATTGGCCATTTGTATATTGGCTGCAGTGGTCGGCATCTTCAAATCATTAAGAAATCTCACAGCTTGATCTGAGTTTTTAAGAAGTTCTCTTAACTGATTCATCTTGTCTATATAAATTTCTGAATTTGCCCTATCATTTCTTCTCATAAGGGTAATCTCATCTAATAACTGTTCCAAAGGGATATCCTTTATGGCCTCCCAAACTCCAGCTTCTGAATGAAAATCTGAGCTAGTTTCAGATAAGACTGAGTCCTCACCTATCTGCTGCTGCATAATATTTTTAGTAGCCTCTACCATATTCTCAGCTGTCATGGTATCAACCAATTTATTTACAATGGAATTATAATAGTCGGCCTCTTCGCTTTCAAGTAAACCAAATTCCTCGTCCACTTTGACATCCATAGAACCTTTCTTATATGTCTTTACAGCAGTTAACAAATTCTGCAATGTTATATCCTGATTTGCTTTTACTACAGAACCTAAAGCTGCACCATCTCTTTGGCTTATTTGATATAGTAAGCGATAGATATCTATGTAAGCTTTTCTATCACTATCAGTAATACCCCCTGTCTTCTCCATTTTCCATAGGTATGTACTGTACTTTTCCTCCTTGGTTATTCCCAAGTTGTCTTTGATATCCTCGATCATAGGATTTAATTCATAAATTGGGATATTAAGAGGATCTATATTCTCATTTATTAAATGAACTGCCACAGAGGGAGTTAAGTTATCTATTAACTTCTGTACCTGGTGATCATACATTTTTATCTGCTCTATGGTTTCTTTATTTATCTCTATCTGGTTATAACCTAGGATTCTAATGGCCCGTTGATTGGCCTCTGTATTCTCAAGTCCCAGCTCTTGAATTAGTGAGTCCATGTTACGAAATGCTTTCTGTATAGAATCCCCGTACTCACTACTTGGCATTGTCATTAAACTTTCATATGCCTCTTGGGCCTTATCCAAGTTACCACGAATTATATTACCAGCTTCTAAAATTGTGGTTATGGTTTGCTCTTTTCTAGTAGATACCGTAGCCCCAAGAACATAGCTGGGAGTAAATTTAAACTCCTCAATTGTACCCAGAGTATTTTTCAGTAGCTGAGTAGAACTTTCTGTGATCTCTATCCCAGCTTCATTAAACAACTCTCTATAATATTCTTCTTCTAAAGCTTTTAGCTCTTCCACTACCTTCTCA
>JAAYPX010000049.1 GCA_012519565.1 Clostridiales bacterium
TTACCTCCATGACTTACATTGGTTGTAACCATATAGAAGGTACCGTCATGATATCTGATTGTAGGGGCAAAAATCCCTCCAGAATGTGTTGCTGAATTTAAATTTAATTGCTCTTCTCTATCCAAAACATTTCCTATTTGCTTCCAATGTACTAAATCCTTGCTATGAAATATGGGAACTCCTGGAAAATAGACAAAAGTTGATGTTACCAAATAATAATCTTCTCCAACTCTACATATAGAGGGATCTGGATAAAAACCAGGTAAAATAGGGTTAGGTACTCTTTGTTGCATAATTATATTCATTCCTTTCACACTGCTCAAGGCACAAACGTTATGAAAAACGTTGGCTGACTTGAGTTTCTTTTATATAATCTATTTTTTACCTTATCCTCCTTTTGGACAAGTAAACTTTTAAATATACTACGGTTTTGTAATTATAATTTTATCGTCTTCTGCTTCAACCTTTACTTTGTTATGTTCTAAGTTCAGGGTATCCAGTAACTCCCTTGGTATCTGTAATCTTCCTACTCTATCTATAACGGAATACTCTTCATGGGTATCCTCTTTAACCTCTTCACCCCAATTAATTTCAGTGTTGTCTAAATCAATAGCATACTTTTCTTTTATAATACGCTCACTACTGGTTCTCCCATCCTTAATAGCTACGACTCTGTGCACCATTTTAGATAAGGTAGTATCATGGGTTACTATAACAATTGTTAGATTCATCTCTTTATTTAAATTTCGAAAAACATCTAAAATGTAATTGGCTGTTCTACGGTCTACAGACCCAGTGGGCTCATCAGCCAGTAGAAGTTTCGGGTTATTGGCCAAGGCAATTGCTATGGCAACCCTCTGCTGTTCACCACCAGATAGTTGCGTCAATTTATTATGTTTTCGGTGGGATAAGCCAACCATATCAAGTAGTTCTAAAGCTCTCTGTTTCCTCTTAGATTCTGATGTAAAATACATGGGAGTCATAACATTTTCCAATGCTGTTAGATAAGGTAATAAATTACGGGCATTATTTTGCCATACAAAGCCTACAGTGCTTCTTTTATAATTTACTAAGTCCTTATCCATCATAGTAAAAAGATTTTTACCATCGACAAATAGTTTTCCAGCACTGGGACGATCTAACCCACCAACCATATTAAGGAAGGTGGATTTGCCGCTACCGCTATTGCCAATAATAGCCATAACCTCTCCCCTACTAACCGTAAGGTCCAATCCTTGCAGAGCTAAAACTTCAATATCTTTAGTCTTATATATTTTTACAAGATTATCTGCCAATATCATTGGATCATCCATTTACTACTTCACCATCCTCCAATTCATAGATAACATCTGCTGCATCCATTAACCCCATATCATGGGTTGTCATTATAATGGTTACCTTTTCCTTACTGACCAGCTCCTTAAATATCTTCATAACATTTAATGCCGAATTACTATCTAACTCTGCCGTTGGTTCATCAGCAAAAATCACCATAGGACGATGGGCTATAGCTCTAGCTATGGCAACCCTCTGTTGCTCACCTCCAGATAACTCTTGGGGCATATGATGCATACGATTCCCTAAACCAACAATTTGTAAACAATTACTTACCCTTTCTTTCTTATCCCCCTTAAAGCCAGATAATCTAAGAGCAAATTCTACATTTTCAAATGCGGTCATAATCGGAATAAGAGATACGGATTGAAATATAAAACCTATCCTCTGTCTTCGCAGCAGCTCCCTCTGCCTTTCATTGAACTTGGTAGTATCTTGATTTTCAATATAGATAATGCCTGAAGTAGGTTTATCCAATGCTCCCAAAAGATTAATTAAGGTTGTTTTTCCCGAACCTGATCTACCTTTTAAGATTGATAATGTATTCCTAGGAATTTCAATATTTATATCTTTTAAAGCGTGGAAATCTTTTCCCCCAGCTACAGGAAAGAAACGATTTAAATCCTTAGTCTGTATAATAAATTTATCGTTTTTTTGCATCATTATATAGAACACCACCTTATGTTTAATCTTCTCCCAATTTCAGTGCTTGTGCTATCTTCATCTTAAAGACTAATCTGATTAAAATAGCTATACAGCTTACAAATACCATACCAATAACAATAAATAAACGAATCATATCATTTAACTTAGTTATCAGTTCCAGAGGTAGTATCTGATCAGCAGCAGCATAGGCTATCTGTATCAAAGGAACGTACCAACTGGATGCAAGATGTCCTATAACAGTTCCTATAATTATAGAATACAATCCTGTAAATAACTGTTCGTTTATAAGCATATGTATAATTTCCCGTCTTGACATACCCATGGCCCGGAAAACACCGAAAAGCAATTCCCTTGATCGTATTGACAGTATCCAGTATATTAAGAAACCTACTGAGCAAAGAAGAAGAATTACAATAAAGCTTAAGGTTAGGATACCATTGGTCCCTTGGAATAAAGTTTCATTGCGGATATCTTTAAGTTCTTCATCTGTAGCTATATATTTTGATAATCTAAGATTACTATCTGCAATATAGTCATAGAATGAGGATGTTGGACCATCCATCTTCACCCAAACCTCATAAGGTCTAAGTCCCCACCTTTGTATAATCGTGGATAAATGGGATACAATTAGATAGTTTTCCCTTACTTCTACAGTACCATCATCCAATAGTACCGTTGTTTTAGGTATATAGGATGGCCAGAAATCAAAGAAACCGTATATAGTAGCATTAATATTTACTTCTTTATAATTTGAGTAATTTATTCTATCTCCTACTTTTAAACCAAGTTTTTTAAAATTAGAAGATACTAAAACTGCATTGGGATTCTTGGCTAGCGTATTAAGATACTGGCGATAAGGTATTGGGAGAATATCAGACTTTACGTCTGTGGTTTCACCAAATTCCTTAGTATCTATAGCCATAACTTTTGATTCTATGCTGTTTTTTGATAAACTAACATTTATAGAATCTGCAAGATAAACTTTTGCAATACTCTCAACCCCATCTATTTCCCCAAAACGATTGAAGTCTGGTTCATCATATTCCATCTTTATAGAAGGATCCACTTTTAAGTACTCTTCGTTACTATTCCAAATTTCCTTAATAACAATATCTGAGCCTATTTTATAGCGAAGATTTTCACCGGTATTGGCCAATATTGTCCTAGCAATTGTCGCATAGAACATCCCTAAGGCTACAGTTAGAATTAAGAATATCATAATAAAATACTGCTTACTTCCTGTTCTTAAAACCTGTAAAAATGATACGTAATTGGCTGGTCTCCATATTTTCTTTCCTATCATAAAAAGTAGCCTAATAAATAATGGTTGTAATCGTAATGCCAACAATCCTGCACCTAAAATAAATAATGATGAACTCAGAAATAGTAGTGGGTCCAAGGCTTCCCCAGAAAGCACTTTCTTAGCCAATTCCTCTTTCTGATTATTAAATACATATAAACCATAGAGAGAAACTAATAATACCACCACATCCAGATATAAGCGCTGCCATATAGGCTTAGTCTTACTTTTACTTTTTTGCTTTAACTGTACAATAGAAACTCTAC
This sequence comes from Clostridiales bacterium, assembly GCA_012519565.1. Lineage (GTDB taxonomy): Bacteria > Bacillota > Clostridia > Lachnospirales > Lachnospiraceae > Mobilitalea. Next base: position 3,568 of record JAAYPX010000049.1, read on the forward strand.
TATATTTAATTACAGGTATAACAGTCACTAAAACTGCTATCATTAAAGCAGCGATACCATAAAGAATGACATCTGGTGTAATTTTCACTTGTAAAGGTCTTCTTTGAACGAATTCTAAGAATGCATTGGATGAACCTATTACTCTACAGAGATAACTACCCAGTGGAATACCAATGGTAAAACTAATAACTCCTATAAAAAGAGATTGTAGTGTATATATAAATAAAATCTGTAACCTACTTGCCCCTCTACTCTTTAACTGAGATATCTCATTCTGCTCCAGTTGTAGCATCTGACCTGATATCATATAGATGAAAGCACAAAGCAGTATAATAACTGGTACTTGCAAAATCATGAGTGTAACACTGATTTTTTTCTCATTATGTCCAAAATTATTTAGAATATCGACGTAACCAGAGGCTTCAAACATGCTATATCTAGTAAAATATTGTTTAATAAATTTATCTGTAAGAGTTAAAATAGTTCTTACCTGCTCTGGTTTGATTGTTGTATAATCAGGCTGTATGTACCAAACACCAGATATAACGAATTGCTCCTGATTATCGCTTAGGAAGATAGAGCGAAATAAATCCTCATCAATCATACAGGTCCTATTGTAACTATCCGGCGTATTGACCCAGTAATCATTATTCACACCCTTATTCTCGTAAACTCCTACAACTCTGATTTTGATTGGATCTCCATTGTTATCTATTAGATTCTCAAAAATCAATTCTTCTCCAACTATTAGGTTCATGGTAATTAGGGCATTCTCGGATACTATAGCTTCAATAAAACCATCTTCTCCAATTTTATCACTATAGAATTTACCAGTAATCATCTGGACATTATCTTCCATATCCGATAAAAATCCTATTCGCGAAGTTAAATATCCTATATTATCAGTTCTTTGAAGTACATTGATAACTTTGCTTGACGCTACATAAAAGTGAGTAATTCTTTGATATAGTTCAATATTTAATTTATCACATACTGTTTGCGAGAGATCATCTAGAGTATTAAAATCTGATTTATTTCCCTTATCTGCAGTACCTCTCAATGTGATAAGGGCAGGATATACATTTTTATTCTCTATTACATTTTCAAATTCATCTGTTAACATTCTCTGTAAGGATGCATCCTTATACATGGGATGACTGGCAGCTATGGCAATTAGTAATATATACCCAATTACTAAACTAATAAGTAACCATTTCTTATTGATTATTTTTTGAATCAAAAATATAATCATTATTAACCTACCTTCCGAAATTATCAATCTATAAGTACGGTTATTCCTTCATCTAATCCATTGAATACGAAATAGTAATCATTATTCTCCCCTCCACTGACAAATTTCTTTTTATATATACCCTCGTCAGTATAGACCATCACATAAGTATTGGAAGCATCTAAGGATACGGCATCTTTACTAACCAATAATACATCTTTCATATATCTAGGATAGCATGTAGCCCTAACTGTCTTATTATATAAATCTTTAATATCTCCTTCTAGCAGTTTAATAACTGCGTAGTTCTTCCCTAAATACCAAGCAGACATATCCGTTAATTCTATACCTGATATAACTTTTCCTTTTAAGGTTTCAGTCCCATTACTACCTTTATCAGTAACAGTTATATCGACTTCCATATTATATCGAAAAGTACCATGTTCATTATCTACCACAAGATATGGTTCTTCCTCCATAGATGTAATTCTAGCCAAAAGTTGTCCATTGGTAATATTACTTCCATGTTTAAGTTCTGAAGTTTCGGTAATTACCCCTGAAATCGGGGAATAAATATAGCAAACGCCCATCTTTTCATCATATTCCCTAATACTTTCATCTAAATCTGCTAATATTTCTTCCATGGTCTCAATATAGTTACTATAATCCTCTTCAAGATAAGACAATTGAATACTTTCGATGGCAATTTGATCTGGATCATATAAACTTTCCAGCTTCTTCCTCTGCTCATCTAATCTTTGCCTTCTTGCGCTTTTCTCCTTCTTATAGTTATTCACTGTATTTAGCTGATTTAGTTTCATTTTCTCTAATTCTACCAAATTCACCTTATACTCTATGCTTACTATTGGATCACCTTTTTGAACAAAATCTCCTACGGAGCATAAATATTCTACCAGCACCGCCCCCAGATCCCCCTGTTCAAAAACAACATCTCTCACTAGTGGATAATAGAATTCTGCTTTCATTGTTAATTCAGTTAACAAATCCCCCCGTATGACATTGGTAAATTTTATCTTATTTTCAAAGTCTTCAACATCATCGATTATAATTGCATCATCCTTAGCAGCTATATCTTCCAATAGTTTTTGGGTTTCAGTATCTAGTCTAGGACTATTATCACATCCAGAAAAACAACTTAAAGCCATTACTAGAATAATTCCGTATATGCATATTTTCTTAATTTTCTGTAAATACATTCTCCCCCTCCATTAAACCTTCTACTATTTCAATGGATATAGTATCTGATAATCCAGTTGATACCATCCGCTTTAGTCTTTTTCCATTTTCCAGCACATAGACATAACTACCGGTACTATCTCTCATCACTGCATCAATTGGTACTGTTAAAACATTTTCCCTACTTTCCTTAACCATGCAAATAATTCCCCAATCACTTATTTCTACATCTACTGCCTCTTCTGTAAAAACAAAGGTAGAAATTGGCACACCTTCATTCAAAACTATAGCTGAGTATTCCTCAGGATCATAGGGTACATATGTAATGGGATATTTTTTTCCATCCTTAAAGAAATAATAATCAAGGTAAGAATCTATATCTGTTTCACTAATATATTTACAGGTAACCATTTTTACCTTAGTATCAGCAATACCTATTACTGGATTTTCCTGCCTTTGATAGTATCCTTCTCTTGCCCAGTGACTTACAGAAATTATCTCTCCATCAAAAGGAGCTACCAACTGGCTCTGACTGCTTAATTTGCTTGCTTCTTCTAATTCCTCCTGTAGCCTTAATAATTCCACTTCCATCAAATCTTTTTCTAATTTTATTTTTTCATTTAAAATAGTATTATCTGCTTGTCTTGTAATAATATCTTCATGGATTTTTACTTTATTATCCTCATTTTGTTCTTCATTCAAGGACTTGTCTAATGTTTCCAATATTATTTCATTTATCATAATTTCATCATACATTCTGTTAATCTTGGCTTCATATTGCTTCTTAGTATCAGCAATTTTATCTTTTAATTTTTTAATTTGTTCAAGGTAGTCCTCATTGTCTAATTCTGCTAATATTTGGCCTTGTTTTACCTTATCTCCAATTCGAACATGAAAACGTGAAAATACACCATCTCTTTCAAAGGCTAATTCCTCGGTATAAGGTATCACATAGGTATCATATAGGGTCATTTTTTGAATATTGCCTTTCTTAACTGGCACAGGGGCGTAAGTTAACGCAACAGGAGCTACAAGTTCTATTTCATTAATGGTTTCCTCTACCCTACTGCATGAAGTCAAAACTAATACTGCCCATAACATAGATGCCATACATACTAATATTTTAGATTTTTTATGTACGATAAGCATTTTAGATCCCCCCATAATCATCGTTTAATTATGATATCTCCTGTTTCGAGACCACTGGTAATTTCAACAAATTCAGAGGTTTCCATTCCAACTGTAACCTTCTTCATACTCCTAATACCATCTTCATTCAGATAATATACATATTGAAACTCCTCTGTACTACGGATTGCCCCCTTTGATACCGACAGCACATCATTCTTTTCCTCTAATATTAAGGTAACAGTACCTCTTGCACCTACTCCTAGTTCAAAAACAGGTTCTAACAATTCAAAATATATGATATTCGGATTCTCTCTATCATGGGTTACCTTAGCCTCATACACTTTCCCACCTAAACGCAATGTAATGTCAACAATATCTCCCTCTTGGAAATATGAACTATATTCTGTGTCTGCTTTAAAGGCAAATTGCTTATTGTCAATAACTCTTATAACTACTTCATCTTTTATTGAATCTCGCCACAGCAAAGCTGGTTTAACATAGGTTACAATACCATCCATACCTGCATATATTCTACCTTGATCTCTTTTTGCTTTATTTGCATCCAAGGCTAAATTATCTAAATACAGAGTTTCCTCTATATTATTAATAGTAGCTGTATAACTATCCCTTATATTAGCAACCTCCTTGTGATACAGTTCTTGGTTTAAACTACCATTTTCAAATAATAAGAGCTGCTTTTCTATCTCAAGCCTCATAAGCTCCTTTGTATAATCTAAGGTAATTTCATTTACTTTAATTTGATGCCTAAGTCTATCAATTTGATCATCAATATCACCCATATGTAATTCAGCCAGAAGATCCCCCTTCTTAACTTCATCTCCTGTCTCTACATAGACTTTTGAAACTCCTAAATCTCCTATGCCAAAGGATAAGGCCTCATCTTTTAATTGTTCATAGGTACAGTTTATATTCTTAAAATTCACAAGATCTCTTTTTGTAGCTATTTCCAATTCATACTCTGCCTTTGCCATAGTATGAACCACTGGTGATGGTCTTATCTCTTCGTCTGGCAGAAGGGCGCAACCTGTCAGAACCTGTCCGATAATTAATATCAAAGCAAATATAACCATTCTACCTTTTTCCCCCAGTAACCTACCCATATTAACCTCCATTCTGACATTATATAATTATTATTTCATTAGTTTCTCACAAAGGGATACTATAGATGTTCTATCAATCAGTATCCCTTGTAAGCTACTGTTATGATGTATAATAACTTTCCACGGGTCCCAGATAGGATTTTGGAAGCAGATGATCTTCTGGATAAATCATAAGCCGCTCCAATACCAACCCTGGATCAATAACTTTAATTGCTATTTCATTAATGCCCTCAGATAGTGACAAGGTAGATATACTGGTTCGTATATTATCCAACACCCCCTTGGCCCAAGGGGAATTTTCAGGAGCACCAGCTTTAAATCCATCTGCAATAGAGTCAATGATCTGCCAGGTACCACCATTAACAGATACTCCATACCGGATTCCCATACCCCGATGAACTGGATTACTTGGTGCAGTCATCAGAGCCATTTTATAACTTCCACCTTTTTCTGTATAAATTCGATAGGTTACTGTTGGTGATGGCTCTTCTATTTGAAAGTGTTTTGTCGTAGGAAAAACTTTTAAACCATAGTCATACCGTCCAAAATCCTCCAGTAGTTGCCAATAGGCCTTATCTGTATTCTTTATTTCACAATAGTTATTTGCATTAATTGTAAATACTTCTTTGTTTGCTAAGAATGTTAATGGTTTTAGATTATCTATGCTTGTCTTTTTCCCATAAACCAAAAGAACAATAGTGGCATTTGCTCCCTTAATAAATACCTTTAATCTCTCTTCCTCTTCTGGTAATTGACTTCTATCACAGCATAAAGTTAGAATGTTTTGGCTTTCCACGGTTGTGAACTCGGTATGCACTGATAACCATCTACTAGGCTCCATCTCCACTGTAAAATCAAAATAACCCTGACCATCATTGGCTATTTCAATATCTACTGTGGTATTATCATGATAGAGGAAATCTTTAATCTCAATGGTCATAGGGCTACCATATACCTTATGAGCAATAGGCTCTGCATCGACTCTAGATACTACCATTCTAGGGTCTTTTGCTGCTTCTACTGTATACCTTAGAGGATAGCGACAATTGTCATCATTCCACTGAGTAAATCCTATATGGGATGCCAGCTCCATACCTTTCCATTTACCATTTAAAGCCTTGCTAAAACTCTCTGATAAATTATTATCTATTTCTATACACTCAGTAACCTTCTGAGCATATTCATTAGCAATCTTCTTGCCCTGCATTGCATAATGCCTGTTCTTACCCGCATATAATTGCATTTTTAATAAATTTGTTGAAGCCATAGCAGGGTAATAAATCATGCTATAGTAAGCATCTTTACAGGAATTTGGCAGATGCTCATATAAATGCTGAGCTTTCTTTGATATATAGTCTGCCAGCTCCAACATTCTATCAGCTTCTCTTTCATGAACTGGATGGTAGGTATATTCATTTAGAGCCTCTGGATGTCTTAGACTATTAAGTCTTATGTACCCATTATGAACCTTCATTATTTCTCTAATCACACCGTCATCTATAAATTTACCAAATTGCTGCTTCATCCACTGGAATGTAAATTCTTCAGTACTGTTGGGTGATTGGGTACCCCATTTTTCAAAATCGTAAGCTAAACTCAGGAAATAAGACAGTGGAAACTCATTAAACTTTATGTCCCCCACATTGACAATCCAGATATCCCGTATTCCATAATCATAGGCCATGGACATTTGCTCCCAGACTTTACTTAGTGGTGTACTATTTACCCACTCATGGGAGATAGGACCTCCATGATAATCGAAATGATAATACATACCCCAGCCGCCCTTACGATTTCTAACTTCCTCTTCTGGCAAGGTACGCAGGTTACCAAAATTATCCTCGCATAACATGCAGATAACTCCATCCAGTTCCTCCCATTGATTTAGTCCTACAGTATCCCTATCTCCATAAAAGTAATCTTCCACTTCCTTATAGAGGGCTATCATCTGCGGAACTTGATTTAGATCAGGATTGACATGTTCAGCAATTAACTTTCTCTGCTCCCTTATGATATCTTTTAAAAGATCAATATTCTCTTTTAAAGTAGAAGCCTCATCCAACATGGAAGAATCCCTCTCACCCCGCATACCAATTGTTATAATACTCTCGTAATTATGTCCCCTAATTAGTCCATCTCTCCAATATTTTAGGAGACCTTCCTTATTAGTGTAGTAATTCCACTCATTACCATAAATACTATCTTCTCCTCTAACCTTATCCCATTCTTCACTGGCACGCATACATGGTTCGTGATGGGATGTCCCCATAATTACCCCATAGATATCAGCTAGTTCCATATTAGCCAAACCAGGTCCATCAAGTTGGAAAGAGGAAGTCCACATTGCAGGCCATAGATAGTTACCTTTTAATCGAAGCAATAGCTCAAATACCTTATCATACATTACGGCATTAAATCCGCCATAATGTCCAAAGGCCCAATTACCAAAGCAAGGCCACTCATCATTGATAAAAAATCCTCTATATTTCACACTGGGTTCCTTAGAAACCATCTCTATACCCTCATCCAGACAGATATTGCTTTGGAAAGCAGGCTTGGCATCTCCCCAAAACACCATCGGTGATACGCCAAGAAGCTCAGATAAATGGAACATTCCATATATAGTTCCTCTCTTGTCACTGCCACATATAACCAATGCTAGTTTTATCTTATCTATTGGATTTTCTACTAATTTTATTGAATATACTTCTTGCTTACCACAAATAACATCCGTGTCAATTTTCCCCTCCGCTGACAAGTAATCCATGATTTCACTTTGTCCCATAGTAGCAAAAATAATTACTTGAGGTGTATTTATTTCTTCCTTTTTTGAATAAATACTAGGTTTTAAACCACAAACTAATTCAATATCACCAGCAACCTTGGTAGCTATTCTCTTTACACCTTCAGAAGCTGTATTCTCCACTAGAATAGGAGTTATCTCCTTATTATTTGATATTTGAAAGCACTTCACAATTACTCCTCCTTACATAGTTAATAGCTTATAAATATTGATATATTGCTATTGAGAATTGAATATATATTAAATATATATTCAAAGAAAGATTATTTTAGATGAATATTTACATTAAGATTGATAAGCATTATAATGTATATAGTATATTCTTACAAATATGTTTTGATTTTTATTTATTTCATAAACATTATCTACAATGTCCTAAGAACCACCTGATTTATATCAGTGCTAGTAAGTTATGTTATAACTTTTATATTTAAGTTAGCTACAATACACATTATTTCTATAAGGGGTGATAAGCAATGATTGAAGTTCTCGATGGTGTACATGAAACAGTCCTATATAGATATATGAAGGGTGTTTGTATTTATCATAATGTCGAAAATGTAAATTATCCTATACACTGGCATACAGCATTAGAGATTATTATGCCCTATAGATCTCCCTATACAGTAGAAATCAATAATCATATGATTACTTTTGATGTGGGAGATATCTTTTTAATTCCACCAGGTACATTACATAAACTCTACTCTCCTAAAGAAGGAGAAAGACTTATAGCATTATTTGATTCCTCTTTAATCAGCAACTTATTAGGATTAGAGACAATTATTCATCTTCTTAACCCATATAAATTTATAAAATATGAGGAGACTCCCACTTTAGCCAATGAATTGCACAGCTATTTAAAAGAGATTGAAGATGAATATTTCTCGAGAAAACCATTTAATAATTTGAGAATTTACTCTTTATTTATTCAATTATTTGCTAGTTTAGGTAGAGCCAACATTAAAGCCAACTCTGAATTCTCAAATATATCTCAGAACAATCTGAACAAATATATAGAGGACTTCTTATATGTATGCAATTATATTAATGATCATTGTACAGAAAATATAACAGTGGACACCTTAGCTTCTCTGACAGGATTTAGCAAATATCATTTTTCTAGGCTGTTTAAGCAATTTATTGGTATGTCATGGTACAATTATTTATTAACTAGAAGAATCATGTATGCGGAAAAACTTTTAACCAAGCCTAATATTACTATTACAGAAGTCGCTATGGCATCTGGTTTCAATAGTCTATCTACCTTTAACCGAGTATTTAAAGAATTCAAACACCGTACCCCATCAGAATATAAATCCTTAAGTGTGGATAAAAATAATCATACTAAATAGTTTCATATATATAATAAGCTCTTAGTTATATTTGCTCTTATTGTACAGTATTGGTTTTACATAGAACTAAGAGCTTATTAGTTCTTATGCCTTTTAATGACTTGTATATTTAATCATTCGATATTTTACTGTAAGCATCTATAGTCAAATTTCTCAAAATCAGCTTTACCTCCAATCTCTTTGGTTGAGTATATAAACAATCCAATCCTACAACCAACAAAATGATCCAATCTAAAGTATAACTTATGAGTTACACCAAGCTTTATCCATTCTCCGTTACACTGATAATAAAATTCTGCAATATCTATATTATTCTCAAAATTGCCATAGACTTTTAATGTTACCCTATGGGTATCTATAGGAATTCTTTCATATTCTTTACCTGGCCTTGTAATATCAGAAGGTTTACCCCAGATATTGCTTTCCATGTCCATCTCTTTTCCTATCATAACTAGATAATATTTCCCTTCTTCTTTGGTCAGAGCAATTAGACCATAACAGCCTTGTAATGCGCAAATACCTGCAAAATCTCCATCCTTAAGTTGTCTTCCATCAACTGTTACAATTGCCTGGCATGCAGGCCCCATAGCCCTCTGTGTTAATGTGTTTTGAGCTAATGTTAAATTATTACTTATTTTTCCTGTCTGAATACGCAATGCTCCTGGTTTTTCTGTGACTGTCCATAGATCATTATTGGGATTATGATTCCATTGCCATACTTTCTTTAAATATATCTTTCCGTCTTTATCTGCTTCATAGTTGAAATCATCACTGGCAAAGAGTGGCTCATAAACATAACTTGGGTTTGTACTTTTAGTTTCAATGTAATGAGGTACCTTACCTCGAATACCAAATACAGGGAAGTTGTTTTCCCAATTCATAGGTACCAAAACAGGAATTCTTCCTACCGCACCATGATCTTGAAATAACATGGCATACCATTCTCCGCCAGGTGTATCCACTATCCCTCCTTGGGCTATACCAGCATTATGGTAGCCCATATCATCATCTAAAATATCCTTACCAATAAACTCACCTTCTAAGGATGATGCAACAAAGCAAGCTTCAGTTCTTCTTCTATTCCCGACAGATGGCCAATGAATTAAAAAGACATAGTACATTCCATTTATTTTATAAATATGGGCTCCCTCATAACCTAGGCCCACCTGCCCCTTATCTACTATAATTATTCGATTCAGACCACCAGCCTTGGGGCCAGTAAGATCAGAATTTAATTCTAAAAGATGTATTTCTTTATTACCATATACTATGAATACCCTGTCATCATCATCAAAAAGTAGAGAAGAATCATGATAGAAACCCTGGATAATTTGCTTTTTCCACGGCCCCATAATATCCTCCGATTGATATAGATAGGTTTTTCCAGTATCATTGGCGGCAAAGCACACATAAAATTTGCCTTTATGATAACGAAGGGAGGCTGCCCACATACCTTTACCATAAATCCCTTTATCATCCTCTAATTTTTGGCCTGGAGTATCATCTAATGTTTCATAGACGTAAGTTGCAATCTCCCAATTAATCAAATCATAGGATCTAAGAATGACACCACCAGGCATAAAATGCATGGTGGTACTAATCATATAATAGGTATCATCAACCCTTATAATATCTAAGTCAGGATAATCAGACCAAATGATTGGATTGTTTTTCCTCATAATATTCTACCTTTCTATATCTAAGAACTTATTTCCCCTATTGGAAATACCAATAATCTATTTTATATCCTTCTCCAAGATATACAAACACTAAGTCATGTACGCCTGTCACTCTTGTTAAAAGTTTTGTAGTTATTTCTTTATACTCTTCCTCTTCTGAGGGTTCGATTTCTATATAGCCTACAGCATCACCATTAGGATTATCTAGACGTATCTCAACTACTCCTGCCATAAACTTAGATGGCTTTACTTTTGCTGTAAAATAATTAGCACCTTGCTCTCCAAAATCTGCACCATAAATTGCAGTCCAGTCTCCAGTATGTATATCTGTTAATACCATATTGCCTGTTCCACCATTTTCAGCATTTTCATCATATAAGCTTGTAGAAACTCCTGCTGATGTACCTATTGTTTCAGCTTCAACCCTAGTATAAGGATTTAAGTTCTTAACTTGCTTTACACCAAGTTCCGTAGCTTCTATATTATTTATAGAATTATCCTCTGCAATAGATACAGAATCAATATTAGTGGATCGATAACCTCCAGACACACCCATTTTTGTTTCAACCAGTCTAGCGTGATAAGCTATATACAATTGATTGTCAAACTCAAACATACAGTGATGATTATTACCATTACTTCCAGGGAAGAATTCACCTGGGTTTTTAAGAATTGAACCCCTTAATGTAAATGGTCCCATTGGATTATCACTGGTCATATAGATAATCTCACCACTATTAAACCCTAATTCCGCAGCAGCCTTAGGGTCCACATTAAAATTAGAGCAATATGAATAGTAATAAGTGTTGCCAATCTTATTGATACCTGAATCTTCAAATAAATAAGGTACTTCTAATGGAGCTGGATCTCCTGCCAAACTTATCATATCGTCTCCCAATTTTACAACCCTGGCAGTTCCAGGATTGGCATGGCTTTCACCAGGACCACCTCCAAAATATAAGTAGGCGTGGTCTCCATCTACCAATACCGCAGGATCGAATAACCAGGATACGTTAGCACAATTGGGAGTTGCTCGGGAAATCAAAGCACAGTTTAAAGGATCAATAAAGGGACCTGTGGGGCTGTCTGATGTTAAGACACCAATACCATTCCCTCCATTGGCAAAGTAGATAAAGAATTTATCTTTACCATCAACTTTTTTATAAGCTACTGCTGGAGCCCAGGAGTTGTTACCCCATTTTGCAGCACCATTAGGTCCAGCTGCCTTTATTGCACCATGATCAGTCCAATTCACCAAATCATCTGAAGATATTACATTAAGTGTATTTATTCTTCCATAACTATTATTCAGTATATTACCCTCTTGGTCATATTCAAAAAGATCACCAGTCATATAGATATAGACCCTGCCTTCATAGACTATTCCATAGGGATCTGCTCCAAATCGCTGAGTAATCAGTGGATTCTTATTACCAAATTCTTTATATCCTCTTGTTAGTTCAATATTTTTAAAATCATTTATGTACTTATTCATTATTTCATTTGATTTTTGCATGTTTTCTATTACCATAATAAACTCCAACCCTTTCTACTTAAATATTACATGTCAATATGTTCTAACATCATATTTGCCAGTGGCCAACATATACCCCATCTTTTCCTATTTCAAAATATATTTTCTCATCAGTATCAAAAAGCATAGTTTATATGTATCTATCATCTTCTTGTCAATTTCTTCTTGAGACCTCCTGATTTCTAGAAGTAAATTGGGATATACTCCTGAAGAAGATCTTCCACCAGCTATATAAAGTTCTCCTTTTAAACAGGTAATATAAAATTTATTAGTAATTTATACATATTTTAACTATGCAACAGTTCCATTATCTTTTCTTATCATATATTGCCAAATAATAATCAATAATTGCTAATGACTCCACCTGGACCTTGTTTAGTCTAATATTAATTTAATATTAATCTGAATTTCTCCTTAGATGCATAGCAAGCTTTGACGGGCACTTTATGCCCTAGGCAGATATCTTCATATCGCCTAAGTAGCGCATAATGTGAACAGAGTTCATATGCCTGGAGGGCTTATTTATTAGAAATCCATAATCTTATATAATACCTCTTTAGGCTTATGGCTCTCATCGAATAGTAAAGGCCAATTTTTTCGATTTCTAGCTGGGAAATGATCTAGCCAGGTGTAATCGTCTGCTACTCCCCAAATAGTAACACAATCAATAACATCCTTATATTCTCGGAATACACGAAAAGCTCTTTCATATACATCTTCCTGCATTTTAATCATTTCCTTGGTGGGCCTCTCCAGGGATCTATGGTCTTGGAATTCAAACATGGATACATCCATCTCAGTAACCTGGATTTTTACTCCTAGGCTTGCGTATAATTCTATGGCTCTTCTTAACTCATCCTCTGTAGGTGTTACTATATTAAAATGACACTGCATACCAATACCATCTACAGGCACCCCCCTTTCTAACATGCCTTTAACTGTTTCATATATTTTCTGACTTTTTATTGGATTAGTTTCATTGTAATCGTTATAATATAACTTTGCTTCAGGAAGTACTTCTCTAGCTAAGTGAAATGAAATATCCATGAATTCTGGACCTAATATTCTGAGCCATTTACTGTCCCGTAACACTTCATCTTTTTTATCCTCGATAGCCTCATTAACAACATCCCAGCAGTATATATCTTTTTCATAACGCTTACCAATAGTAATCATATGATTTCTTAATACATCAATTAAACCTTCTTTATCAACATTCTCAAATATGTACCTAGGAGTCTGATTGTGCCAGACAAAGGTATGGCCTCTCATTGCAATATTATTTTCTCTGGCAAATTGTACTATTTTATCAGCTTTAGTAAAGTCATATTCACCCTTTTCATTACACACACTACTATATTTCATTTCATTTTCGCATGTTATGCTGTTAAAATGAGTAAGAATCACATCCTTATGTGAGTTTATTGTTCTTTCACTTACTGCAACTCCTACCTTAAAATAATCCTTATACTTTTCTTTTAAACTTATCATGTTAAATCCTCCTTATAATTCAGTGACATCTGCATTACTTCCTGTAAAATTTATTTCCATTAATACAATTAGATGCAAAAATACAAACCCATTACTGTAATTAACCCTTATAAACGGAGAGACGGTCTAAGACCGTCTCATTAATTTATTCTGTTTAAATTATTTATTAGAAATTTTCTCGATGTTAGCATTAGTTTCTGCTATTAGTGCATCCCACTTACTACTAATTTCCTCTATTTTTTCAGCAGGGGTAGCCTGTAATCCATAAATACTCCATATCATATCATCACCAGTATTAATACCATATACAAAATTATGATAGTTATAAACTACATCAGCAACATCATACATCATGGCCAAGGTTTCATCTACTGCTCTCTCATCCCTGTACATAGGATAGTAACGTTGCTTCCAATCGTCATCACCTTCGTATCCTGGTGTAGGATTGGTCCATAAATTATAAGCAAATGCTATCTTATTTGCTGTTTCCTCATCATAGCATGAAGGAATTACAGCAATATTATCACTAAAGTATACTCTATAATTTGATTCTTTATCAGGTTTTGGGAAGAGTACAAATCCCCAATCATCTTCCATGTCTTTTAAATCACCAGCCCAGTATTGCTCTCTAGCAATCATAGCTACTTCTGCTTGCATAAATGCGGTTGTAAAGTAGTCCCAGTTGGCATCTTCTGGACCTTTCATCTCATAACCTTTGTTTATTAACTTTACAACCCATTGCAAAGCTTCAATAAATTGTGGTTCATGAATTGCATTATAAAATTTACCATTCTCGTCTTTACCTACAAATTTTCCATTATTAGCTGTTATAGCTCCTGGGATAAGCTCAGCAGAGAAGCTCATCATTGGATAAGTATCAATTACCCCATCATTGTTATTATCAATAAGTAATTCTTCGCAAAGCTCCTCAAACTTATCCCATGTCCAATCCCCACTAGCCTGTAAATCGTATGGTAAATCAGGATCTAAACCTGCTTCTTTAAATAATCTCTTATTAAAATATATTCCCAATTTAGGTTCTGATTTTCCTGATGCCATGCCAAAGATACTATCTCCATAGGTCATCTGTTCCAGAACAGCTTGATTCCATTTACTTTCTGTAAAATCAAGGTGCTCTAAAGTAGCTAGATCATAAAACAATCCATTGGCCAAAGGCTGTGCGGTCCAAGCTGGACCTAGAAGCATAATTTCAGCTGCTGGGTCTTCCGCCATAACAGATGTTGTGAAAGTCTCCTGCATGCCATTCCAATCTGATACAGCAACCTGCTTCATTTTAAAGTTATATTTTTCTTGTATCATTCTGCGATATTCTTGAGTAGCCTCTTCTTGAGCAGTGGTTGGTTCTTTTTCTTCATCTGATGACCACCAGTCACCAATTATTATTTCCATTCCACCTAAGTCTAAATCTGGTATTGGTGTAAGGGTTGGACCTTCTTCTACTGTATCAAGGTTTGTATCATCTTCTTTTGCTACATCATCTGTTTTATCTTGTTCTACCTTGGAGCTGTCTGAAGATTCTGTCTCATCCTTTTTTCTACAAGCGGCAAATAGAGATAGACTCATAGCTAGAATCATCAGAATTAATAACCACTTTCTAATACTCTTGATTTTCATTTTTTACCTCCTCATTAATTTTATAGTAAAGTGTTTAACACTTTCTACATAATTACATTTTTAAACCAGTCTGATTTATACTCTCAACAAAGCCCTTCTGAGCTACTATATAGATAATCAGTAGTGGGATAATCGTCATAATCATTCCAGTGGAAATCATCATTTGTGAATAAGCCTCTGATATTTTGCCAGATCCATACATGGCCAGATTGTAGTCGCTCAGTAATCCAGTTATTGATGTTAATCTTTTTGATAGTAATACAACTTTGCCAAGGAACATCTTGGAATAGAATGAATCTGTCCATTGCCAAACAAAAGCAAACAAAAAACATGATGTTATAACTGGTCTAGCGTCAGGAAGCATAATTCTTATAAATGTAGATAGATTACCACAACCATCGACATAAGCTGCCTCCTCAAGCTCCTTGGGCACTCCTCTAAAATATTGTCTTACTATAAATATGTACAAACCATTCTTCAACCCCATACAACTGGCACTAAGTAGCAAATATGGTATAGTCGAGTTATGGAGATTAATAGTCGATCCTTTAAAAAATTTGAATATACCAAAAATATCAAAAAATCTAAAATTAAGATATAAGGATGACATAATGGTTTGAGGTGGAACAACTATCACTAATAAAACACAGGCAAACCAAAACCTTTTTAGGGGAAAATTAAATCTTGCGAACCCATATCCAACCAATGTACAGGATACAACTTGTAATATACTAACTAGGGTTGATATGCCAATGGTATTGCGCAGCGCCTTCCAATAGCCAATTAAATAGTTAATTAGTTTATAATTTTCTGTAGTAAAATTTCTTGGAACAACTATTACCGTAGAATCATATAAATCTTTTTCTTTCATAAAGCTTAAGGATAGCTTGTTAATCAGTGGCTGTAATATTAAGAAGCACAAACCCATTATCAGGATTGCTCGTATTAACTTATACAACTTACTCTTTACAATCTTCCTAAGAAGGTAACCACCAGATTTTTCATTTCTTATAGCAAACTCTCTCCATCTGTTTATGAGTGAGTTTTCTTGCACTTTCTTGCTAGTAATTGATTTTTCTGCTATTGTTTTATTCATAATAATACACCCACCTTGAAATAATTCCGCTAGATATGCCTATAATAAGGATAACAGCTAAAAAGTAAACCCAGGCCATAGCAGAACTTAATCCATAATCCAATTTCGGAGACATTGTTTCTGTAATCTTTTTCATAACATCGCTATCAGTTCTCATAAAAAAATCAACGATGGTATATACTAAATTTACTAATACTACGGAACTTACCATTGGCAATGTAATCTTCCAGAAACTTTCCCAAGATGTGCATCCTTCTATTTTAGCTGCCTCATACATATTTTTTGGTATAGTCTGTAATCCCGAAAGGAATATTATGATTTGGATACCAGATGCAATAACCACATCATAAACACTATTTACGATGTTAAAGACAGTCGTCAAAAATCTTGTGCCTATACCACTGTTTGATAATATTTCCTCTAAAGCTGCTGTAATACTTGTATCATTCGTGTTTGCCTTTATATAGTCTGCAAGCCCCTCCAATAGACTATTGTTATATTCCAGTCCTACCAATACACCAGAAGATAGTATAACTGGAAGGAAAAACACTGCCCGTACCAATCCCCTTCCTTTGAACTCCTGGTTAAGTAGTAGAGCCATAAAAAAACTGATTATTAATGTAGCTGGAACACTAGTGGCCATTTTTGTTAACTCTTCCGTAAGGAAGCGGGCATATTCAGGATCCACTCGAAAGGCAGTTTTAAAGTTTTCCAAACCTATAAACTCCATTATAAAACCGCCCTGACCGCTTTGGATTAAAACTCTACTAAAACACATTCGAAACGATTCTATGAGTGGCAAAACCATGAAGGCAATAAAGCCTATAATAAATGGTGAGATGAATAAATACCCAGCAATTGCTTTCCTTTTTTTCAAATCCTTTTGCTTTGCTTTAGCCATATCTTTACCTTCTTTCCACTATATAGTCTCTTGCAGGAACATTTAAACCGTTGTAGGCAAAATCTGTATTACTATAGTTGACATATACTTTAGTACCATCCTCATAACTAGTAACCATTACTTTCTCACTTAATATCTCGTGGTCAGTAATATATTGGTTAAAACAATGTCCTAATTCCTCTTCATATCTACTATAAATTTCATAAGCTTTGCCTATCCATTGGTCATAATCTGCTGCGAAAAATGATGTGTAATTTGATTCCTGTAAAGTAGATACAGGCTCTTTCATAAATGTGAAAGATAGGCCAGCTCCTGTTTCAACACTTTTAAGAACCATATCTTGATAATTTTCCGCTAAATTAACTGCCTTTCCTGAATAATTAACCAAACCATGTAGTGCAATGGAATAGAACGGAATCGCATGATCAATTATGTGATACATATTTCCCTTGAAATCCATATTAGTTACAAAATCCACATATGGTATTACATAATCATTACCATGGTTGACTATTATACCTTTACCAGATGCAATAAGCTCCTGCATCTTCTCTTGCTGCATATTTATTACATCTTGCCTGCTTATATTGTTTTTGGGATTATAATCCCCACTGATGTAATGACCAATATCATAGAATGCTAATCCACTGGCAGCATAACTATCTACGCTCCTCCAAAGATTATCAATAGCTTCTAAAGCCACCTGCGGCTTTAATAAGTAATGGTAATCCTGTAAAGTATCTACACCAAACCATAACCGGGAGAATGGTTTTAGTTTAACAATTTCTCTAGTGGCATATTTAGCTGCATCTCTATTGATTACAAAACCGTCAAAGAGAGTATTATCATATGCATATTCCATTCTACCTTCCAAGTACACGGGTACATTGAGTTCCTTGGATAATTGTATAAACTTCCTAAAGGCTTTTTCTCCACCTAATTCAGAAATTGGTTTAATACGATTTAAATTTTTATGTTTAAGCCCACCGTTCATCCACCCAGAATATTTTATGGATAAATTTTTAAAGCCAAGATTATATAGGTCAGTGAGTAACTCATATGCTTCGTTATAAGTGGTCAGAGCTATTGGAACCGACATTGGTACCCCAAATTTTTGTTTTATTTTATCAATAGCCCCTAACACTGTTACATTAACAGGGGTACTGGTCTCCTCTTTCTTTTTCATATTAGGATAACGGTCCAATAAATATTGCCTATATTCAATAGCCATATCTACATAGTCATCGGAATTTAGAAAGCTATATCTTTGTTTAACTGATCCTTGGGGCTTATTTTTTTCATATAGAACAACTGCTGCTGCTGATTTGGCAGAAACATTCATCGGTGCAGAGTGGATTACAGTATATGTAGCATTAGCGTAATTGTAACTGTTACTGCGGCCACTTACATCCGCCTCAATAGCAGCCACTGCTGCATAATCTTCTAGTATACATAGGACGGAATTTCCATTCTTTGCAATACCGAAAACAGGAAAATCAGCCCTGCTTTCATCAATTAAAGCATTCCTCTTCAATGCGTCATCCCAACCATAAATATCGGAATAGTATGAATTCATGGTGTTTTTACCATTATTAAATGTTATTATTGAGCCATTACCCTCTGGTATTAAGAGATATCCCTCATCTTCTGTGCTACCAGCACCAAAGTAAGGAAGAACTTTCACATTTATCATAGGATAATAGTCATACCATTCCATTTCATCAAATGGTAGTTCAACAACTAGATCCTTATCTTCCAATCGGTAAATTACAGATATGTTAAAAAATGGTATGTTTTTGTCCTTAGCTTTACTTCCAATTTGACTATCTAGCTCAAAATCCTCGTCAGTATAACCAGCTTGGGAAAATATAACCTCTAATTTTTGTCTTAAATGATCTGGAATACCATCTCGGACTGCATAAACAATCTCATTGGCTAAATTGGGATATAAGGATAATAATTCTGATTTATTATCTGAAGCCCGCAGATTATTGATATCATACTTTCTATAGTACTCTTTAATCTGCCTTTGCCCGCTACTGTCCATTTTTTCTAAAAAAATATTAAGTCTGTCTTCAGAAATTGCTAAAGGTATCTTAAAAACTTTTTCCACTACACCTAAGGTATAGTTCACCTTAATGTAATCATTTCCCTGTTCAATAGAATACTGTCCTCTTTCAATTGAATATTCATGATTATTGTATAAAGTATCAACACCATTTTCATTGCTGTATTTAAGTATTAGCGTCGATTGAAGTAGGCTTTTATTAAGGCCATTGGCTAGTGGATCATTATTACCATCCACTGGATTTGAATACCATACCGCATTACTGCGCTTATCTATTACTTGAAAACTTGTGCTGCTTGGGTCTAATATTAAACTTAAATTTTCATTCTCAAGTGTGTAAGAATTCTCTACTTCTGTATTGGAGAATGTTTCTAATACTTTTTCTTCTTCATCAGTCTTATTACAACCGACCATTATGATTACTACCATTAAACAAATACTTACCAAACTATACTTTTTCATCTCCTGCCCTCCTAATCAGTAGAAACGAAAGACAATTTCTTTATATAATGATATGAAATATGCAACAGTGTCACTGACTAAGCTGAAAAATAGTAATAATACGAATATGATTAACATCATTCCAACTATGGTAGCAATTATTGTGATAACAGCTTTGCCTAAGGAATATTCATGTATCATCATAGCGGCACTCATGATTAACATTACACACCAAATTCTAGACAGACTGGCAAAAAAGTAATAGAATGCTCCTTCTTCTACTGTCATAAGATTACTTATAAATATCATAGGTAATTGAATTAATACATAAGGGGTAAGGGCATATCCCATGGCCATATATATTCCTTTCAAGGTACCTTTACCATCGAAAAGTGTTGTCAATCCCCAGTTAGCAACACATCCAATAATAATCGGTGCAATAAATCCAATTATTTCTTCAAAAATATTGATATACTCCCACTGCACTTTTATAAAGAGAAAACTTGTAAATTGAAGTCTCCAGATCTTTGTTATCAAAGATAGGATAATAATTATATTTGCAGCCCCCAAAGATCCTCTTTTCTCATGGGTTAAATCCCAAAAACCGTCCAATGGATGAGTTATCACATATAGCGAATAGCGTAGTGTCTTACCCAGATGTTTCATCGTATCTGTGCTAAAAGCTGTAGCTATTTTCATGCTTCACTCACCTCTCTCTTAATTTTCTTTACTCTTGCACTTATAGTAGGAGCAGCAATAGCAATTACAACTATTGTAAATATCCAGGAGATATTTCTCTCAATCCATTCTTTACGATATAGTTGGTATGCCTTAGAATAATTATTATCATCCCACTTATATTTAAAGTATTTCATCGCCTCTTCATATCTTTTTTGCCTTAATAAGGAACGTCCAATGCCAATATAGGCTAGATCATAGTTTCCATTAAACATAAGAACGCGTTCCCAATACTCCGCTGATAAATCGTAATTACCCTTTTTATATTCTTCTAATGCATCATTAATAAGCTCTCCATAACTTGTTAAGGTAAAGATTGTTATTCCTAAATTTTTAGTATCCAATACTAATAAATCCGTACCCATATGGTCTATAGCAACAGGATACTGTAAATACCCAATTTTATTACCAAGTCCCCCAAAGGCATAAAGCAGATTACCCTGATTATCATAGCCAAAGATACGCCCTCTAGTCCTATCAAGTGCATAGTAAGTATCATTATCTAGAGCTGTTACATCCACTAATTTTGAAGAACCAGTAACCCCTCCTGCATCTCCCCACTCTACATCACCTATTGGTGGGAAATAACCATTTTTAATTAAAATATCTTTCCCCATAGTATTTAATTTTCGAATAGGCTTTGCTTGATCACTTATTAAATCATACTCTTCAAATACTGATGTGGTAGCATAGACAAATCCATCCTTGTCAATGGCAATATTGTTATATTCGGTAGGTACAAATTGTACCATCTGAGATCTTTGGATTTCTGTTGAAATCTGTTTCCATAAGTAATCAATCATATTAAACTTTACGGTATTAGCCCCCATATAACCAGTAAACTCACCCTTATTATCAAATACCAATACACCCTTGTTATAATTCTTGACTAAAACAAATATTCTTCCTAATCGATCTACTACTACTTTCTGTGGAAAAAAGTCCAAGGAAGGATCTATGGTTTCATCCTGGGGTTGATGCATTTCTTTCACTAATCTATATTGAGAATCGATTTGGACTATCCTCTGATTATTGGTATCACATATATACATATCTCCATTACCTGACACGAATATATCATGAGGAGCAGCTAAGGAATTGACTGCTGTATCTCCATCAAATTCACTGAATTCATTGATAACCACAAATTGATCAGCATTTTTTTCTATGATAACAATTCGATTATTACCTGTATCACATACATAAATAGTATTATCTTTTACAAATACTCCTTGCGGATCTTTGAAATTACCTATACCTAATGTATTACCGGTTATAAAATATGATGGTGTATATGCATCAGGAGATTTCATAGCATCGCCAAAATAATCATATGTGTAGGTATACATACTATCCATGGCCTTTACATTCATTGATGGAGATATTAATAATATCAAGATACAGAAAAGAGCAGTTTTTATACTTTTTTCTCTCATTGCTTCCTCCTTATTCCTTAATACCTGAAGTTGCCATCGTTTGAAGAATATTACTTTGAGATATTATGAATGTACATATAGGTACTATCATCATAATTAATGTTACCGCTGAACCTACACCCGCTCTTGCGATACCTCCAGCAATAATCTGTGATAAAGCATATGGCAAAGTCTTCATTTCTTCGGAGTAGATAAAATTGGATGCCCTAGTATTCCACAAGCCTTGAACTGAGAGTATAATTAAAGTTAGAGAGGCTGGCTTAACCAGTGGCATAACAATCCTTGTATATATTTTCCACTCTTTTGCTCCATCTATCTTAGCTGCATCCATCAATGTATCAGGTATGCCATCCATGAACTGCCTCATCAGGAAAAACCCAAGGGGTGCAGCAAATGCTGGTACTATAACAGCCCATATGGTATTAACCCAACCAATCTTAGACATAACTATGTAGTTTGGAATGGCAGTAACATAACCGTTGAACATTAGAGCAGTAACTACTAAATTACTGAACATTTTACCGCCAGGAAAATCGTATTTTGCAATTACATATGCACCCATAGAAGAAATCAAGAGATGACCCGCTGTACCTACTACCGTAATAAAAGCTGTGTTAAAAAAGTATCTTGAGAAGGGCACCCATGACTTGCTTAAAATTACAAATAAATCCTGAAAGTTATCAAGCGTAGGGTTTTGAACAAATAACCTTGGAGGATAAACGAATATCTCATCCAAAGGTTTAAATGCACTGTTTATGGCATATACCAGAGGAAATGCCATAAACATGCCAAATAGTGTTAAGACAAAATAGATACAATAATCCCCTGCCCTTGAGCGATTCGGTCTTCTTCTTTTAAAATGTTTTCTTTTCTTCATAGCATTATTTCCTTTCTATACGACATCAGGTCCCAACCCTTCGCAACATGGCCTGTATTGCTTTATTACTTAAGATCATTGTTAAAAACAATAGAGTTGCTATTGCGGAAGCATATCCCATCTCAAATCTTATAGAGCCATAATCAATCAAGTGGGTTACTACCGTTTCTGCTGCATAGTCAGTACTTGGAAATCCAGCTAATTGCATTGTTACATCCGCAACACCAAAGGACTGTGTAATGGACATTACCGCACCAAACATCAGCATAGGTTTCATGTTAGGCAGAGTAATAAACCATAATTCTTGCCAACGATTTCTTACACCATCTATATATCCTGCCTCAAACATGGTCTGATCAATTCCTTGCAATCCAGCGACAAAACCAAGGAAACCTGTGCCCAAACTCATCCATAGGATAACCACCATAATAACCGGCATCATATACTTAGGATTGGTAAGCCAAAGTATAGGCTCATTTATCAGTCCAAGATTTAATAAAAATGCATTAACATAACCATAGGCGTCACCAGAAAACATGATAGACCAGATCAGATATACCTGACCAGATATAGTAGGGGCATAAAATACAATTACAGCAAATGCTCTTATATATCTTGGTAGCTCATTTATAAACCATGCAAACAAAAATGCTGCTATATAGCCAATCGGTCCCGTAATTGCTGCAATTAAAAATGTGTTTTTAATTGCTATTAAAAATACATCATCTGCCAAAATCAAGTTCGAATAGTTTCTTAATCCTACAAAATTAGGCGGTTCTAAAACATTATAATATGTAAAACTTAATACCAAAGAAGATACCACAGGAATAATATAGAATAAGAAAAATAGAATAGCGTAAGGAGCAAGAAACAGATAGAATGTCTTTGAACGCTTTACCATCTTCCAAGTAATAGCAGCATCTCTTTTCTTTTTTCTTATATACTTCTGTACAAATGTACCCATTTTATACCCCCTCAATGAATATCTAAGCCAAACTCCAAACGCTTTTTGCTAATTTCTTCGTTAATTTTTCTAGAATAATCTAGAAGTGTTTCTCTTGCCTCTGTATTCTGATTTATAACTTTTCTAATGGCATTGGTAACATGCCTGGAAGTATAATATCCACCAGCTACTTCTTTAAATCCTTTTGTCCATTGCCATTGTTCCTTAATAGCTTCCATCTGCCTGCTACTCCACGCTAACTGCTCAAAAGCTACTAAGTTTGCAGTTGCATATCGAGCAGATGCACCAAGAATACTCTCCATTTCACGGCCAAATCTTACTTGTGTATCAGCACTTACCCACCATTTTAGGAACTCCCAAGCCTTTTGTTTCTTAGCATCATCCTTCTGTTTTAACATAATGGAACATGTCACCCCAGAGATTCCCGATCGATCAATATTTCCATCTGGCTGTACAGTACCTGGTAGTAATGTGAAGTCCCAAAGTCCTCTGATTTCTGGTGCAAATACCACTAGTGTATTATAAGTACCATAATTTTGTATTCCCAGAGGGATTTCACCCGAGCGGAAACGGTTTACGAAATCAAAAACTGTTGGTAGACTATACTGATTATATAATTTAGTATAAAGTTCAAAGGCTTTTACTCCACTTTCACTATCTATAACGGTAGATTTACCTTCATCATCATATAATGATCCACCACTTTGATATAACATTGAATAATAGGCCGACAAATCATTACTAACTGCAGAGGGAACTGCCACATTCATGTTGTTTTGCTGTATTGTAGGTAAAATATCTATTAACTCATCCCAAGTCTGTGGAACATCCAATCCCAGTTCCTCCATAATGTCCGTACGATAAAATAGAAGGTTAAAGCTCTGAGTTTCTGGAACACCATAGATACCTCCCTCAAACTTAAAAGGTTCATAGGAACTATAATGGAACTCTGCTAATACATCTTTATAATCTTCAAACTGGGTTATATCCTCTACTGCATTACGTAATGCATAGTTGACCGGCTCCCCTTGACCAAGGGAAAGAGCAATATCAGGACCTGTTCCTGCAATTACAGCATTAAGTAAAGTACCCGCTTCAATCAACTTAACATTTACTTTAATACCGGTCTGATGGGTAAAACTATCATCTATCATTGTTTTTATAACAGTACTCTGATCACGACCAGTTGTAATCCAAACTTCAACAGCTTCATCT
Organism: Clostridiales bacterium; assembly: GCA_012519565.1. GTDB lineage: Bacteria > Bacillota > Clostridia > Lachnospirales > Lachnospiraceae > Mobilitalea. Next base: position 28,481 of record JAAYPX010000049.1, read on the forward strand.
TTATCATATACATCACCTACAGAATCATAGTCCATAATAAAAGATGTTATAAAGGACTTGACTTCATGTACAAATTTAGCTAAAAAGGTTTCATGTACTGGATCAGGTTCTGCATTAAGGCCTGTTATTGTTATACTGTCAATATCTAAAGGCGATTCACTTAAAGTTAATACGGTTGTTCCCAGAGAACTTATATTACTTTTAAAATTCGCTAAGGTTTTTGGAATTTTGTCTGGTCGCTTCACTAGCTTCTCTAATTGTTCTGCCAATGTCTGTGCAGTCGAAACCTGGCTGGCTTTCTCACCTGCATAGGTAACCATTTCATCCACAAGCTTATATAAACGTTTACTCTCTAAATCCATGGCGGTAATTACTTCAGGATAGACTTTATGAATATTGTAATCACGATATCGATCCGGATTTGTTCCTGTTAAGACTATAATTTTTCTATAGATTGCATTTAGACGGTATATAATATCTTCCAGTTCATTAAGTATTTGCCCTAAAGAACCAAGAGTCACTTCTAAACGTAGGGAATGTTCTCCTTTAGACAAATAAAACTCATATGGTACTCCCTTCTCATCTGCTAAAGTCATACCTTCCCATTCATTACTATATTTAAAACTTATATCTTTTACTTCTTCAAAAGGTATTACACCATCAATATATAGACTTCTATTTGATACAAAACCCCTTTGGTAATTTTGTCTACCTTTTATTGATATTTTATAGTAACCATCTTCTGGCACATCGAACTTCCATTCAATCCATTGTCCTGGTACTCTCCATGAATAACCACCACCCATATTCAAACGTATCTTGGCTACGCTATACGGCTCTGTTTTAGCTGATGAACGGTCAAAGGTTGCATAGAGGGATGGTGATGATCTCACATATGAATCCTCTCCTTGTATTACCTTTTTGTAATTACTCGAGATATCTGATAAAGCAACTTCTGGTGTCTGCTTCCTATACTCTGTATAAGTAGGCCTCTCTTTAATCCCACATAGAGTAAGAGTCTTAATTATTATTGGTTCATTGACAGCTTCCAAAGCAATGGTATTTCTTCCTTTTTCCAAGAAAAACATATAGGGCTCTGCGAAATAACCCATATAGTCTTTAAAATATGCTTCTGTCCAATTAGGCATCTCTATCTGCCCCGGTCTAATATCATTCCCTTGATTATCTTGCTTAACTTCACTCCGGTCAGTCCAGAGTCTAGTAAAAGTTAAAGTATCAGCACCGACAAAAGGTATATTGCCATTGATGTAAAATTTTCTCTCTATATCCACACCACGGGATTCCACAGGATAATATTCCATATAGACCTGATACAAGCCACTTTCAGGTATATCTACCTGCCACTCCACATAAGAATCCTCCAAAGTATGTAATACATTTTGAACTCCTTCGTGGTACTGTAATATCTCAACCCCTTCTGCATAGCTGTATTTAGTTATATTTACTGGAATATCTTGAGTAGCCAAGGAAGCATCCGTATGATTATCAAGATATTTCATATATGTATTATCCCGGCCTATCCCTACTACTTCTGCTTTCAAATCATCTATACCTTCATACTTGTGGCTAAAAGTTTCAATGTCTTTATTAGGAATGAGCAAAAGGATTAGTACAGCGACCAATATCAGAATTATCCCTATTACTTTTTTGTTTCTAATAAATTTCATAATTACATCTCCTGTTGTTAATATAGTATACAATTACCTTTTCAACGCAAATGATGTACACAATACCACGAGTGCTTTTTTAGTTTAAGCAATTACATGAAGTTAGTAATATGAGTTACCTTTATGAGATTTCAAGTCTTTGTTCTGCCCTTACCTGCAACTTAAAAGGGGTCTTCCCTGTCAATTCAATACTTCTTTTATCAGGTTGAGAATCTCCTACATATATTGTATATAAGCCTTCCTCAACGTATCTTTTACCATCTGTACCACAAAGACTAAAGGCACTTATTGGAAGATTAATACTCATTTCCTTCTTCTGCCCAGGAGCTAATTCTACTTTTTTGAATGACTTTAATTGTGGATTTGGTGTACCTGATCGTTCAGCTTTAATATAAATTTGAACCGTATCTCTGGCTTTGTAATTTCCTGTGTTATAAATAGTAAATTTAATATTAACTCCCTGGTCATTAACAATCTCTGTATCAGCCTGAACATTATCAATTTTGAATTTTGTATAGGATAAACCATATCCAAATGGGTATAAGGGTTCTTTGCTCATATACCTATAGGTTCTTTCTTTCATAGAGTAATCAGTAAAATCTGGTAGCTCCTCTGTGGTCTTATAGAAAGTAATAGGAAGTTTACCTTCTGGTGAAAAATCTCCAAAGATCGCTTCAGCTATTGCTCTTCCACCCTGTGCTCCAGGATACCATCCCTGTATAATGGCAGGAATATGATCCTGAGCCCAGTTAATTGCAAGTGCACTTCCAGACAGCATAACCAAAATAGTAGGTTTACCACTTTCATATATGGTCTTTAAAACTTCTTCCTGTATCCCTGGTAAATTTAAATCTCTTTTGTCACCGCTCGCATACTGATTCCCCTCATCACCTTCTTCTCCTTCTAAACTTGGATCTAGTCCCATACATGCAATAACCACATCACTCATTTCACACACTGATTTTACTTCAGAGAGACGGTCATTTCTTACCGCCAGATTCTCTATACTATCCTTATGCAAATGACATCCTTCGGAAAAGTATACTCTGACATCTTGACCTAAGTAATCTTGAATTCCTTCACTAATGGTAATATAACGAGAAGCTGTACCTTCATAATTGCCAACCAAGGCCCTGCGATTATTGGCGTTTGGTCCTATAATACCTATACTTTTTATTTGGTTTTTATCAAGGGGAAGCAAGTTATTCTCATTTTTAAGTAGTACTAAGGTTTTTCTAGCAGCATCAAGATTTTTCTCTCTCATCTCTTGTAAATCTACTATGTCATAAGTTATGTTACTAAAAGGCACTTTACTGGGTTCATCAAACAAACCAAGTTTCATTCGAGTTGTGAAAAGTCTCTCTACTGCTGTTGTTATCTGCTCTTCTGAAACTAATCCTTGCTCTACAGCCTTCTCTAGATATAAGAACAAATTACCACAATTTAAGTCACAACCGTTATTCACTGCCAGTGCCACTGACTCTACTGGTCCCTCTGTAACACCATGATACTTATAAAAATCTTTGATAGCCCAGCAATCCGAAACTACGTGTCCCTCAAATCCCCAATCTCCACGGAGAATATCTTGTAATAAAAATTTACTTCCACAACATGGCTCACCATTGGTTCTATTATAAGCCCCCATAACAGCTTCTACTTTAGCTTCTTTAACACAGGCTTCAAATGCTGGTAAATAAGTTTCATACAAATCCTGTTTTGAAACTTCTGCATTAAAACTATGACGTAAATCTTCTGGACCAGAATGAACTGCAAAATGTTTTACGCAGGCCGCAGATTTTAGATAATTTTCATCATCTCCTTGTAAACCATTTATATAACTGACACCCAATCTAGAGGAAAGATAAGGATCTTCTCCAAAAGTTTCATGCCCCCTTCCCCAACGAGGATCGCGAAAAATATTAACATTAGGTGACCAAAAGGTGATTCCCTTATATATATCCGTATCTCCAAAACGCTGCTGCATATTAAATTTGGCTCTTCCCTCGGTTGAAACAGCATCACCGATACTTTCAATAAGCTCTTCATCAAAGGTTGCCGCCAAACCTATTGCTTGTGGAAAAATAGTAGCCACACCAGCTCTAGCAACGCCATGTAGTGCTTCATTCCACCAATTATAAGAATTCACATTTAGTCTTTTAATAGCTGGCGCCTTATGAAGCATCTGTGAACATTTCTCTTGAAGAGTCATCTTACCTACAAGCTCTTTTGCTCTTTCCTTATATTTATTAATTTTTTCAGTATTATGAATTAGTTTTCTCATTTTACTTCCTCACTCATCATAGTATTAAGCTTAACTTTGGTTATTTTATATAAATAATTGCAAGTTATTACTCTCCTTTAAACTATTTATAACAAAACAACTTCTCTATTTCTTCTTATATATTGCTATTTATTATTCAAATATTGCTCTCTAATTAGTAAAATTTATTTATATTAGATAATACTAAACAAAAAAAGGATGATAGCATCCTAACTTAAATAGTTATTTTGCCATTCATCCTTTTTTAGTATAATAGCCATCCCATATTTACCAGGCTAAGGAGCACGCCAACGATTTCCATTACTGGTAATGCAGCAAGCGGGATATCCTTAAATAATTCTATCCAAATTGCCAATAATCAAATTTAAAAAGATTTCCCGAAGAATCCCCTTTAAATACAAAGAATAGATTATGTACACCAGTAGCACCATTAACATTTGTAGTGACAGTCACCCAATTGTTACAATCCCCTGTTGAAGGTACTTCCACTTTTCCAATCAAGGGACCATCTGGTCGATCTAGATGAAGTTCAATGGTTCCGCCCATTGAATCACTGGATACACAGGCTGAAAATTCTTTTGCACCGTCATCACCAAAATTAACATTAGATACTCTAATATAATCCCCGTCATCAATACTACATACATTCATTCCCCCATTGGAACAAGGTTCCGTCTTAACACCAAAGGACCATGATATGGTTTCTGCCTCATTCCTTATATAGGGATTTAAAAAGTCCACCGGCTTTACTCCTTCTAGCGACATATTCATGGTAGGAATTGTTCCATCTTCATTGTAGTCAAATTCTTCTACGCAGACTGAACGAGTAAAACCACTACCCCCTGGCAAAGCACCATTATGATAGAAGAAGTAGGATTTACCCTTATAATCAACAATGCCTGGATGATTGGTGAAGCTACCACCTTGAGTAGGCATTATAATTCCTCTAAAAGTCCATGGTCCAGTCGGATTGGGACTGGTGGAGTAGGCAATATTTTCTGGTATTCCACTGGCTGCATAAATCATATAGTATAAACCATTGCGTTTATAAAACCAAGGGGCCTCCTCGTATAAAGTATGCCTTTTGGGATCTCCATCTCGCTTACCGAAACTTTCCTCATCTATGGGTACCTGTACAATCCCAAAAGGCATACTTTATACGAGGAGGCCCCTTGGTTTTATAA
>JAAYPX010000050.1 GCA_012519565.1 Clostridiales bacterium
CAAACTTGCACCTCCAATGGTATTATTATGTACGCTATTCCATTATTTTAGTGCATGTTATGTTCAATGATTTACTTTTCACCTCTACATTGCTTACAGTGACCATAGAGTTTAACTTCATGATCAACTACATCAAAACCCATTATTTCCTTAATACGTGATTCTAGGTTTTCCAAGAGATCATCTTGAAACGTATCAATCTTTCCACAATGGAGGCAAATTAGGTGATGATGATGATGTCCTAAGTCACCTTTACTGCTGGTTCCGATCTCATATCTTAAATATCCATCATCCAGTATAAGCTTTTCTATTAAACCTAATTCTGATAATAATTGAATTGTTCGATAAACCGTGGCAAGTCCTATCTCAGGATAGTCCTGTCTGACACAGTCGTAGATTTCCTCTGCGGTTAAATGTTTCCCCGGATTACTGCTAAGCATCTCAAGTATAGCTATTCTTTGAGTTGTAGCTTTTAGCCCATTTTCCTTCAATAACTCTTTAAACTTTTTCTGACTGTTCATATTATCATCACCTATTTTCATCTAAGCATAATACATGCAATTAATATAATTCGATATCTTACATTATTATTTGATTATAAATAAATCGAGCTTATAGACACACTTAAATTATAAATAAGCACCTTATCATCATATATATTAAAAATTAAAATAATTCTATATCATCCAACAATTCATTAAATATCTTTCCTACTGCATTTAATTCATTATCATCTTCAACAATAGCGTAGATAGCTTCATCATCATCTTCTTTTGAAATATCTTTTAAAATGAGAGCCTCACCCTCAACATCGTTTTCGTTTGAAGTTTCTACAAGCAAATAATTAACTCCTGCCAGTCTAGTTTGCTCCAATATATGAAAAACGACCTCTTCACCATCTTCTGTGGTAAATAATATTTCCCTTTGGTCTTTATCCATTTGATATTATACTCCTTAAATCCCTTCATTCTTTTTATTCTTCAACATATCCAAATAGCCCTGCAGAATTAAAACCGCTGCAACTTTATCCACAACATCTGACTGCTTATCAATACCTAAACCACTTTCTGACAATACCTTATGGGCAGCTACTGTAGTTAACCGCTCATCCCAAAGTACTATTTCCAAATTAGTTCTCATACGAAGTTTTTCTGCAAATTCTTCTGATTTTTTAGCTCTATCGCCAACTGTATTATTTAAATGTTTAGGATAGCCAAGTACAATCCTTTGAACATCATATTCCTCAATTAGTTGCTCTATCCTAGCCAATGTCTGCCGAAGCTTATTCTCATGCTTTCTACGAATTACCTCTACACCCTGGGCTGTAATCAGCAATTCATCACTAATAGCTACTCCTACGGTTACAGAACCGTAATCCAAGCCCATAATTCTCATTAATTATTCTCTCCTAGCTTGCTGATTATTATTACTCTATTCCCTTATTGTCAATGTAGAAACGTAATAATTCTTCAATAATTTCATCCCGCTCTACCTTCATAATCAAGCTACGAGCACCCTTATGACTCGTTATGTACGTAGGGTCTCCTGACATAACATATCCGACAATCTGATTTATTGGGTTATATCCTTTTTCCGTTAAAGCCAAATATACCGAATTTATTACGTTGCTTACTATATTTTCCGATTCCTTTTGTACTTTGAAATATTGCGTATTGTTAAATTTCTGCATTGCTTCACTTCCTTCGCCATAAATTAAAAAGCAATTCTCGTTTCCTACCTAATCCTAGACTCTAGCTATCTCCTAGGATTTCTTTCCCATTATCTTATATGATAATATATTTACATGAAAAATTCAATTAGATATTTCACAAAGCAATATTTCATTGTTCAAAAGACCTGTTATTTTAACTGATTTAATTTGGTTTGTCAAATCCTCCTCTGATTGGAGAGCTATTTTTAAATATCTTTCATTATGGCCAACTTGGTATCTTCTTCCCTCAACTGTTATCTCTTCTTCAAAGAGTACTTGCTCTATCTTTCCCATAAATATAGATTTATATTCCCTAGACATAAGCTCTGATAAATCTATTAATTCGTTACTTCTACTACCTTTAATATCATCAGGTATCTGATCAGCCATCTTGGCTGCCTTAGTACCTTCTCTTTTAGAATATTTAAATACATGGATGTGGGAAAAACCTATTTTTTTAACAAATTCCAGTGTTTCCTTAAATTCCTCCTCTGTCTCACCAGGAAATCCTACGATAATATCTGTTGTAAATGCTGGATTGATAAAGTGCTCTTTCAAAAGCAAGACTTTCTCATAATATTCCTGGGCAGAATACTTTCTGTTCATCCTCTGAAGGACTGTATCGGAGCCACTTTGCAGTGATAAATGAAAATGGGGGCAAAATTGCCTTACCTTAACTATTTCTTGTACAAACTCCTCTGTTATAATTCTTGGCTCCAAGGAGCCTAAACGTATTCTCTCAATTCCTGGAATTTCCCCTATCTTTTTTATAAGAGTAGCTAAGGGAAGTTTCGTTTCCACTTGTTCTCCTTCCTCTAGCCTATCACTGCCATAGGAGGATATATGAATTCCTGTAAGAACTACTTCTTGATACCCTCTTTCTACCAGTCCCCTAATCTCTGTCAAAATATCTTCTTCATTTCTACTTCTTACCCTCCCCCTAACATAAGGGATGATACAGTATGAGCAAAAACGATTGCAACCATCTTGAATCTTAATGAATGCCCTGGTCTTTTCAGCCGTAGCATTAACCATTAGTTCCTCGTAATCCCGTTCTAAATTGATATCAGCAACTGCTTCCTCTATAGGGCTATTATTATTAAAACCCTCCACCAAGTTTACTATCTCTGATTTGCGATTATTGCCTACAATAATATCAATGGCACTATCCTCTACCAATTTTTCTTCTGCTGCCTGTACATAACAACCCACTGCAACTATGATAGCATCGGGATTTCTTTTCTTTGCTTGACGTAGCATTTGTCTGGATTTACGATCCGCAATATTAGTTACAGTACATGTGTTTACCACATATACATCTGCTATATCTTTAAAATCTACTATTTCATATCCAGCAACTTCAAACATACCGCGCATGGCTTCTGTTTCGTAGGAATTCACTTTGCAGCCTAGACTTAAAAATGCTGCTGTTTTCTTCATTTATCTGATCCTTTCTAAAATTATTTCAGAATTTTCTTCCTTGTTGATACAAGTTTAGGTGTTTTTTTTATCTACTTTGTATATTGACTTTTATTATGTTAAAATATAGTATAGAGTTATATCGAATAAGGAGGCGTAGGCAGTTATGAAAACCGTAAAAATTTCTTTAAATTCAATTGATAAGGTAAAGGCATTTGTTAATGATGTTACTAAATTTGATACAGAATTTGATTTAGTTTCTGGTAGATATGTTATTGATGCAAAATCTATTATGGGTATTTTCAGTCTTGATTTATCCAAAACTATTAATTTAAATATCCATGGTGAAGACAATCTAGATCATATTCTTGAAACCTTAAAACCATACATCGTTGACTAATTAGAATATATTTATCTACTTAGATTTTTGAAGTTGTCACAAAGTATCCACTATGTGACAACTTTTTTATTCAATTTTATTCAATAGGAAGCTCCTGCTAATTTCCTACTGAATAAAAAGCCCTCCAGCACGTGAACCTAGAGCACTTCCTCACTCTTTCTTATAAGGCCTTAGTCCACAATTATGGTTTCTACACTATTCATTGCCACTTCTAATAACTCATCTATTTTTTCTTCCAGTTTTCTCTCTGAGTGAAATATAGATTTTAAATTAGGCTTTGTAACAGGATGTTTTGCAACAAATATTGTACAGCAGTCCTCGTAGGGCTGAATAGAGGTTTCATAGGTATCAATCTTCTCAGCAATCTCTACAATATCCTGTTTATCAAATCCTATCAATGGTCTATATACGGGAATAGAACAAACTTCATTGGTAGCAGCTAAACTGTGCAAAGTCTGGCTGGCAACCTGTCCTATACTTTCCCCTGTAATAAGGCCTAGACAATTATCTTGCTGGGCCAATTTTTCAGCTATTTTCATCATATATCTTCGCATAATAATAGTAAGTTCATCATGGGGACATTGATCATAAATATATAATTGGATATCCGTGAAATTCACTATATGCAGCTTAATCTTTCCGGCATATTTAGCCACCTTCGCTGCCAAGTCTACCACTTTTTGTTTAGCCCTCTCACTGGTATAAGGTGGCGCATGAAAATAGGTAGCTGATAGGGATACCCCTCTTTTAGCAATCATATAACCTGCAACAGGACTATCGATACCACCAGATAGCAGTAGCATAGCCCTACCACTGGTTCCAACTGGCATACCACCAGGACCAGGTATAACAATTGAATAAACATAGGATTTTGTACGAACCTCAACTGTAATTCTTACAGAGGGTTTGTGAACATCCACTTCCATCTCTGGGAACTGTTCTAGCAGATAGGCCCCCATATCCCTGCAAATTTCAGGTGATGTCCTAGAATAATTCTTATCAGCTCTTTTAGCCTCTACCTTAGATGTAAAATGCTTATCAGGATACATTGTTTCAACGTAATCCCTAACTCCCCTGGTCAGTGTTTCCCAATCAGAGTTCTCTATAACTACCACTGGACAGATGGATGCAATACCAAATACTCTTTGTAAGGCTGCAACAGCCTCTTCATAATCATATTCATCAGGGCATTGTACAAAGATTCTTCCTTGCTCCTTAATAACTTCAAACTCACCTAAAGGTGCTAAAGCTTCTTTCATACGGTCTACTAATGCATTCTCGAATATATATCTATTTTTTCCTTTTAGCCCTATCTCTGCATATTTAATTAAAAATGCCTTAAACATTCTATTCCTCCTATTTAACTTTAGGCATACTGTAACTTATATTACTTTCTCCTGTATCGTCTTAATACCGGTAATAGTTCTCCTAACTTCTCCAAGGTATAATCTATATCTTCACTAGTAGTAAGATGGGACATGGAAAACCTTAAGGTAGAATCTATCAAATCCTTAGGTAGCCCTATGGCCTTTAATGTAGCGCTGGGTTGGGGATGATTGGAACTACATGCAGAACCTGACGATACATAGATTCCCTTCTCCTCCAATGCATGTAATAGCACTTCACTACGGATACCTTTGAAACTGACACTGATAATATGGGGCGCTGTTTTTCTTATCTGTTCCATCTCCATATTATTACTACATTCCTTGGGTAATCCATTAACTTTTACATCTTCAAACTTGATTACCCCTTTTAGAAATCTTTGCTTTAATTCATACATTCTAGATATTTTTTTGTCAAAATCTGTATAAAGGTCAGCAACTGCCTGTCCTATGCCAGCTATAGCTGCAACATTTTCTGTACCAGACCTTACTCCCCTTTGATGTCCACCCCCAAGAAGTAGGGGTTTTACCCTTACTTTATCATTGATATATAGTACTCCGCTTCCTTTAGGACCATGGATTTTATGTCCACTAAATGTAAGCAAATCAATACCCATTCTCTTAGGATGTATGGTATACTTTCCAAAGGCTTGGACTGCATCCACATGGATAATGATATCCTCTTTGATCCTCTTTAGCTCCTTGGCAATCTCTTCAATATCCTGTACAGAACCTATCTCATTGTTTACATACATCAATGACACCAATAGGGTCTCTGATGTCACTAACTCATATAGACTTTCTTTTATAATCATACCAGTCTCGTCTATTGGTGCATAACTTACCTCGTATCCATTTTCTTCTAAGAAATACAAGGGTTGTTGAACCGATGGATGTTCAATTGTAGTGGTAATAATATGCTTACCCTTCCGTCTATTGGCTAAAGCTGTACCAATTAAAGCCAGATTATTAGCTTCAGTCCCCCCAGATGTAAATACAATTTCTTTGGGCTCTACCTTTAAAGTTCTTGCTATAATATCAGTAGCATCTCTCATATAACGTTCAGCTTTTACACCCATAAGATGCATTGAAGATGGGTTGCCATAATCTTCTTTCATAACTTTTATCATAATATTCAGGGCATTTTCACCTATTAATGTAGTGGCGGAATTATCTAAATAAACTTCCATATTTGAAACCATGCCTTTCTTCTAAGCCGTGAACCACCCATGACTAACTCACAGCTTTCTAGTATAAGATCTGTAATTCTATATCTATCTAAAAAGATTATATCCATTAAATTAAAAATAATTAATTTGAAGCAATTAATATCTTAGACAGTATACCATAATTATAAGTACAAGGGAAAGCTCTAATTACTTTTATATGTAATCCGTTTATCCTCTAATATCTTTAGTATCCAATACGGATTGACACTTAATTCACCAAAAACACTATCTACATAGATACCTAAATGCAAATGCACATCAAATTGTCCTATGGTTCCTTCAGGTCCATAGCCACTATCTCCCATAAATCCAAGAAGTTGCCCTGCTATGACCATATCGCCTTCTTTTAGTTCTGGAGCATAGGAAGATAGATGGGCATAATAAAAATAAGAGCCGGATGTAGAACGAACACCAACTCGATATCCACCCTTTTCCAGCCATCCCATATTCTCTACAACACCGTCAGTTATACTAATTATAGGGAAGAAGCCCCTTATATTATTGGATGCCATTAGATCTGTCCCCTCATGGCGTCTAATTCCCCCATAGTGCCTTGCATTGAACCAGGTGTCACTAAAAGATATATCCGCCTCACCAGAAGCCAACTTAGGAACTGGAAAATACATCAAATCCGATAGTATGGCTTTATAATATTCATATAATTCTTTGAAACTTTCCGTTGCAACCAGTCTGCCTATCCCCTTTAGAAATAGCTTTTCATCTATTACCTTATGATTAATTAAATCATAATCTCTGGCCAACATACTAAATGTTATAAAAGCAGTAGCGTCTATATATGAATATTGTTCTAGCTGTGGGTGTCTATTAATTAATTTATCCACCTTCTGCCTTGCCTGTTCTAAATTATCATTAGTAATCCGAATATCTCTAAATGCATCATAGTTGATCCCAGCATCCAAAATATGGTCTATTAAAAGCTCCGTTTTAATGAAGATCATTAGATAACCGTTAACATATAGTAGCATCAAAAAAAATATTCCGTATATAAGTAAATCCAATCTACTTTGTCTTATCTTATCTAATAGGTTTTTGGAGAACATCTTTAATAAAGTATTATTTTTCATTAAATCACTCACATTCCACCGGTCTGTCAATATCTTTCATATCTAATTCTATTAGGTCATATAAGGATATAATCCTATCAAGGCTTAGACATAAAATTATATGATAGACCAGTGGTTTTTATAACAACTATTCCCCAAAGATATGCTTATGGAGAATCTCTATATTTTTCTCCATATCAGGTATTAATACATCCATTCCTCTAACTTCGATATTATCAGTAAAGGTGCCGTCAGCTGGAATTCGCAATTGATCAATCTTGCTTACTCCCATATCCATAAATATACTAAGTAGATTTGAAAATTCGCTGTGATCTATATCAGTTGTAAGCTTAGGTATCACCTTTATCATAATTGAAGCCAATTCTCCCATGCTTTTTGACTTATATTTCTCGAAAATAGCATTTAAAATAATACGATGTCTATCGGTTCTGCCATAGTCATTATTCGCACCGGTAATAGTAGCCCTTCTTCGTATACGGGAATATCCCAGTACTTGATTTCCATTCAGTACTTGTTTTCCCGGCTTCACATTTCTATATTGCTTCTTTGAAATATAGTTAGTGGTATTTAGATACTTGGCCTCTCCTGAAGTTAATTCTATTTCAATTCCACCAAGCATATCGATTATCTCTTCAAAACTTTCAAAGTTAACCATTACACTACCATCTAAATGGATATCAAAGTTTCTCTCAATTGTTTCATATAAGAGATCTATTCCACCTTTCTCATAGGCAGAATTAATCTTATTATCTAAATAGCCTGGAATTTGCACCAATGTGTCCCTAAGGATTGAGGTTAATTTAACTGATTTCTCTTTAGTATTTAAGGTAGCGATGATTATTAGATCAGTTCTTCCCCTTCCTGAACCTGAACCGATTGCTTCTTCACCAAGTAGAAGAATATTATATGCGTAATCTTCTTTTCTACCACGAATATTGGGATCGGGTGTCTCTACTTCCTCATCCTGATTATTTTCTTCTCCCTTGTCAACTACTTCATTATCCAAATCTGTTGGCAATTTATCGCTATTGTCAAAATCCTTGGTCATAGTATCCCAAATATGGCCTCCTATACCTATACCCATGTTCATCAGTATCTTATTACCTGGCTTTGAAAATACTAAGAAAAGCCCAAGACCAAGAACACAAAGAAGACTGGTAATTACACCAATTTGTATCTTAGCCCAGCGTGGTAAATTCTTAAACTTGAAGGAAGTTTTAGTAACTGCAGTCTCATCCAATACTTCTGAAATCTGCTTAGCCAAAGAAGCATTAATATCCATTATCTCATTATCTATGATAAATTCGTCCCTGTCCTCTTCCTCCCCTTGGTCCAAATCCACATATTCATCTAAATATTCATCTTTAATATCTTCATCTTTAATATCTTCATCTTCGATATCTTCATCTTCGATACCTTCATCTTCGATACCTTCATCTTCGATACCTTCATCTTCGATACCTTCATCTTCGATACCTTCATCTTCAATTTTATCTTTACCATCTAATAAATCTGCACTAATATTAATGTCATTAAATACTTTTTCAAGATTTTTATGAAGCATCTCTTCCAATTCCTGATCTGTATTATCTATATCCAATGATAATTCTTTATCATCATTCCCCATACTTATCCTTACCTTTCTCAATTACCAGAAAAATTAAATATTCTTTAAATTTAATAAAAATATGAGATTAACAGTAAACAAGTCTAATTTCCGCTGATTTTTCCTTTTACTACTTGTTCTAAAAATTTATAAACTCTAATAGTTGAAGAAATGCTGACTTTTTCTTCAATCGTATGAACACCGCTCATATCAGGACCTATTGAAATTATATCAATGCCTGGCATTTTCTCACTAATTAATCCACATTCCAAGCCTGCATGGATTGCTGTTACTATCATTTCTTTACCATATAATTCTCGATATATTCTTTTGCAATGTTCTCTAAAGGGCGAATCTTTCTTAAATTCCCATGCAGGATATTCAGATCTTACAAGATAATCGCCGCCTAAAAAGCTAACCATATAATTTAATTTATCACTTAAGTAGTACTTATAGCTGCTTTTGGAACTTCTTATAGAATTGCAAAATACAGCCATATCTTCCTCTAATCTAAAAATCCCTAAATTAATGGAACTTTCAACTAAACCTTCTATTTCCGAACTCATCACCTGAACACCATAGGGCATGTTTACAAGAAGAAATAGCATTTTTTCAAAGGATACTGGATGTAACACGTCAAATTCACCATTCTCCAAATCCTCTAAGGTAAAGTTTAAATCCGGTTCACTAGCCATCAGTTCCACCTGGTATTTTTTCATTAAATCATTAATAATGGTGCTAATCAATTGGTATTTTTCATCTAACTTATTAATAATATCCTTATCTGCGCCCTCATCTGCCCCGTCGGCAATAAGGAGCAATTCTCCATGGGCTTCCCTGGGAATGACATTATCTTTAAAGCCACCTTGCATATCAATTAAGCCATAGGAACATTTCTCCCTAAGATCAAAAAGCAGCCTAGCTAGTAGCTTTGTTGCATTAGAGCGGTTCTTATCTATATCTGCACCTGAATGGCCACCCTTTAACCCTCCGATACTAATTCGTATCTTCTTACCATACTCCCTTACTCTGCTAATAGGCAAGGTACTGGTACCAGTTAAACCTCCTGCACAACTACTTAGTAGATAACCTTCTTCCTCAGAATCCAAGTTAATCATGTATTTTGCCTTAAGTCCTGACGTATCAAGGGCCTTAGCTCCATGCATACCCACTTCTTCATCGGTTGTAATTACCGCTTCAAGCCTTGGATGTTCTAGACTATCATCTGACAAGAGTGCTAGTATATAAGCTACAGCTATCCCATTGTCAGCACCAAGGGTAGTATCATCGGCACGAACATAGTCTCCGTCCACAATTAACTTTATTCCATCCTTTAAGAAGTCATGGGTATGTTCTTTCTTCTTCTCACAAACCATATCCATATGCCCTTGTAGCATGATAGCTGGTTCATTCTCATACCCTTTAGTCGCTTCTTTAATTATTATAACATTTTTCGCTTCATCCTGTGTATACTCCAGCTGATGCTTCTTTGCAAATTCGACCAAATAATTACTTATTTCCTCTTCATTGCCCGATCCTCTAGGTATCTTTGAGATTTCACTAAAATACTTAAATATCCCTTTATAATCCAATTGTTCTAGGGTTTTATCCATATTATCACCTTACCTTTCTTTAGCTTTACTAGCTATACAAAATTGCCAGTGCTATAGATTTTTAATGTTCCTTGGTATATCTCTTTTC
>JAAYPX010000051.1 GCA_012519565.1 Clostridiales bacterium
CGAGAGACTTTAGAGGTAAGGTATAAGGGGAAAACCATCTACGATGTACTTAATATGACCATAGAAGAGGCTGTGCCATTTTTTGAAAACATTCCATCAATTAAAAGGAAACTAGACACTCTCAATGATGTAGGATTGTCATATCTAAAGTTAGGACATCCATCCACTTTATTATCCGGTGGTGAGGCCCAAAGAATTAAATTGGCCACAGAGCTAAGTAAACGTAGTACCGGTAGGACTATATATATACTGGATGAACCTACTACAGGGTTACATTTTGCAGATGTTCATAAACTTATAGATATTATGCGTCAATTCTCAGAGACTGGTAATACAGTAGTAGTAATTGAACATAATCTTGATGTTATAAAGACTGCTGATTATATTATAGATATAGGACCAGAAGGGGGAGAAAACGGAGGAACTGTAATAGCTACAGGTACTCCAGAAGAGGTAGCCATGAATGAGGCATCCTATACTGGTAAATATATTAAGAAATGTTTGCAGAAAGAAACTGTACTAAATAAAGGGTAAATTATATAAGGGTTGTTTCAAATACCGTAGACATAATAATATCATGGATACTTTAAATATGCCGATTTGAAACTACCCTTGTATTCCTTTTAATTATAAAAGGGTTAATTCTATATGAGAGGACAATATAAGATGGGAAGTAATTTTTATGCCATGGTTTCAAGGATGAAATTGATAGAGCGGTGGTCCCTGATGCGTAATACGATTCCTGAGAATATAAGTGAACATTCCTTGGAAGTCAGTATACTGGCCCATGCTTTAGCTGTAATAAGTAATCAGCGTTTAGGTAATAATTTAAATGCTGAAAAGGCTGCACTTATGGGAATATATCATGATGCTACAGAGATAATAACTGGTGATATGCCAACACCGATAAAGTATTTTAATAAGGATATTCAGGGAGCTTTTAAAGCTGTAGAAAATGTAGCTGCAGAAAAATTATTAAGCATGCTTCCAGAGGATATGCGAAAAAGTTATGAAAGTCTATTTTTTCCCCTAGATGAGGATAAATACCTGTGGAAAATAGTAAAGGCAGCAGATAAACTATCAGCTCTGATTAAATGTATAGAGGAGAGAAAGGCTGGTAATACAGAATTTCATAGGGCAGAAAACTCTATCTATGACACCTTAAGAAATATGCAGATGAGAGAAGTGGATATTTTTATGGAAGAATTCTTACCGGCATATTACAGGACTCTGGATGAATTAAGTTAATCCATTATATACAAAGATTGTAGCTATAATAATAGGGTTGCTACTGCAATGAGCAGCCAGTATACAGGAATAAGCAAGGTATATCTTTGTATATGCTAATCTATTAAATGAAATTAAAATTATTATCGTATAGGTCTTACATGGTCCAGCAAGGCCCTTGAAGGAAATACACTTACTTTAAGCGAGACGAAGCTTCTTCTGGAAGATGGGTTGACAGTAGATGGAAAGCCCCTGAGAGATACTTTCGAAGCTTTGGGACTTGCTTTATCTTAAATAAAAGTTATCTAATTCTTAAGATTTAAAGTACAATATAACCTATTATAATATTAAAAGAGCCATCCTGAGGATAATCCAGGATAGGCTCTTTGTAGTATGGCCAAAGCCACCAGCAGATATAGTTCATGTCTATTCCCACTCGATTGTTGCAGGTGGCTTGCCTGTGATGTCATAGCATACACGGTTTACATGTTTTACTTCATTGACAATACGGCAAGACACTTTGCTTAGTACTTCCCAAGGGAGCTGAGCAAATTCTGCTGTCATAAAGTCGGTTGTAGTTACAGCCCTTAATGCTACAGTGTAGTCATAGGTTCTCTCATCACCCATTACGCCTACAGTACGAATATTAGTAAGTACGGCAAAATATTGCCCGATTTCTCTGTCCAAACCAGCCTTAGCAATCTCTTCCCTATAGATATAATCTGCCTCTTGAAGAGTGGCAATCTTTTCAGGGGTAATATCACCTATTATACGGATGGCTAGTCCTGGTCCAGGAAAAGGCTGTCTGAATACTAATTTCTCTGGTATATTAAGTTCTAGACCAACTTTTCGTACTTCGTCTTTAAACAGGCTACGTAGCGGTTCTATTATCTCTTTAAAGTCAACATGATCTGGTAAGCCACCTACATTATGGTGACTCTTAATTACAGCGGATTTGCCATGGCCACTTTCAATTACATCGGGATAGATAGTTCCTTGTACAAGATAATCTACGGTTCCGATCTTTTTAGCCTCTTCTTCAAAAACACGAATAAATTCTTCACCAATAATTTTCCGCTTTTGTTCAGGGTCTGTAACCCCAGCAAGTTTGCTATAGAAGCGTTCTTGTGCATTTACCCTAATAAAATTTACATCGAATTGCTTTGTGAAAATCTCTTCAACTTCATCTCCTTCGTTCTTACGTAGAAGACCATGATCTACAAAGATGCAAGTTAGTTGTTTGCCTACTGCCTTACTTATCATGACAGCAGCAACGGATGAATCAACACCACCGGATAGGGCACATAGGACTTTTTTATCTCCAATTTTCGCTTTTAAGTCAGTAATCATCTGCTCAGTGTAGGAGGACATTTTCCAATCACCAGAGCAATGGCAGATTTCATATAAGAAGTTATTTAGCATTTTCATACCTTCTTGGGTATGAGATACCTCTGGATGGAATTGTACACCATAAAGTTTCTTCTCTGCATTTTCTAAAGCAACAACAGGGCAGGACTCAGATTTTGCTATTATAGAAAAGCCTGGTGCTGGCTCTTCTATATAATCAGTATGGCTCATCCAGCAGATTGTTTTCTTAGATACATCCTTAAATAATTTACTTGCAACATCTATTTCAACTTCTGTTTTACCATATTCACGAACCGGAGCTTTGGTAACTTTACCACCTAGAAGATGGTTCATAAGCTGAAAACCATAGCATATACCCAAAACAGGGATACCAAGGGAGAAGAGTTCTGGTTCACAGGTAAGAGCATCTTCTTCATAAACACTGGCAGGACCACCTGTTAAGATGATACCCTTTGGTTTTAATTCTTTAATCTTATCTAAACTAGTATAGTGGGGAAGTACTTCACAATAAACATTACATTCTCTAACACGCCTGGCAATTAGCTGGTTATATTGACCGCCAAAGTCCAGTACAACTATCATTTCTCTTTTCAAAATAAAACCTCCTGTATTATTAAGGGTAAAATACCAAATAAAATGTAGATTTATAATACAACATTTTTTTTATTAATGCTAGTCTTAATATTGGTACAAATAAATTTTATTATTAGTAAAATTATATAAAAATTATTCTAATTGTGCCTTATGTCCTTTATCTCCTCGTTTACGATTACGTACTTTTCTTGCATTTAAGACCTTGTCTTGATAGATAAATGTTTCTTCATCTGGTTTAACAGTGGTTACAAAGGCTACATAATCGTCTTTAGCCAGTGTAATAGCTTTTACTCCTCGGCTGGATTTCTTTAGTTCTGAAACTTCTGATAAGGGGAAGCCTAAGGATAGGCCATTATCTGTCAGGATTATAACTTTTATATCTCCAGATAGGATATCCCTGGCAGAAAGCATATTTATATTAATAATTTCATCATTATCAACTAATTTTGTAGAGATAATTTGAGATCTATTGGTTTCAAATTCCGCACCTGAAACTTGTTTAATATATCCTAACTTAGTCGTAAATAGTAACTGCGATTCAAAAAGCATCTCAAAGGAGGTGTATAATATTATGTTTTGATTTTCAATCTTACATAGGGTGTGTATCAAGGTTCCCCGATCTTTTATTTTACATTTCGGGATATTTTCTGCTTTAACTTGGTGCATATACCCTTCGGCTGTAAATATACAAAGATTGTCCGTGTTTTTCATCTGAATAATATAGCTGTACTCTTTTAAATTATCTTCGGATATTCTACTATAGCTGGCATTATCAATAGATTTAGTATAACCGAAGCGGTCTATAAGAATATAGATATCTTCGATCTTGATTTCCTCTACATAATCCTTAGTGTTCACACTGGTTATCTGTGTTCTTCTAGGGGAATGATAGAGTTTTTTATATTCCCTTAGACGGGTTTTTATAACTTTAAATAGTTCTTTATCACTGCCTAAAATTTTTCTGTACTTCTCAACAGAAGTCATAAGGGAAGCTTGTTCATCATGGAGCTTTAATATCTCTAGTCCAATTAGTTTGCTTAATTGCATGGCCAGTATGGCCTCAGCCTGGCGCTCGGAGAAGTTAAGGGATGAAGCCTGTTTCTCGGAGGCTTTACTTTTGAATTTAATCCCTTCTGTCTTACCTTCCATTAAGCAGGTTTTTGCCTGTTTTATAGAGGAGCTACCCCTAAGTATCTCGATAATTAAATCAATAACATCGGTAGCCTTAATAAGGCCGTCAACTATTTCAAGGCGTTTTAAAGCCTTGTCCAAGAGATAGTTATACTCATTGGTGTAGAGTTCTACCTGAAAATCCACGAATTCTTGGATGAGAGTTTTGAGATTAAAGATAATAGGTTGTTGATCCTTTACAGCAAGTAAATTCACTGAGTAAGTGTCTTCAAGGCTTGTCTTTTTATACAGTCCATTAAGTAGATTTTCTACATCCCGATCCTTTTTCACCTCTATGACTATACGAATACCTTCTTTGGAGGATTCGTCCCGGACATCATGGATTTCATCAAACACCTTGTCCTTCATAAGGGCAGATAGATTCTCCATTAGCTTTGATTTATTACCAGCAATGGTAAAAGGAATCTCTGTAACTACGATATTTTTTCGGCCGTAATCTCCATTTTCTATTTCAACTTTAGCCCTTATACGAATTTTCCCTTCGCCAGTTTCGTATATGGATTGCATGTCCCCCTCATTTACTATAATTCCACCAGTTGGGAAATCTGGGGCAGGGATATATGACATTAGTTTCTCAATAGAAATATTGGGATTATCGATATAAGCTATGGTTCCGTCTATAACTTCATCAGGATTGTGGGGTGGGATATTAGTTGCCATACCAACTGCTATACCAGTAGTTCCGTTAATTAACAAATTAGGAATCATAGCTGGCAATACAGTAGGTTCAACTTCACTATCGTCAAAGTTTGGTTTAAAGGCTACAAGATTTTTATCTAGGTCACTGAGTAGGGCCATGGCCCATTTGGATAGCCTGGCTTCAGTATAACGCATAGCCGCTGCCCCATCACCATCAATGGAGCCAAAATTACCATGGCCGTCTACCAAGGGAATACGAAGGGAATAATCCTGGGACATATGTACCAAAGCATCGTATATGGAGGAGTCACCGTGAGGATGATATTTACCCATGGTATCACCGACGATACGGGCACTTTTTCTATGGGGCTTATCAGGATCTAGGCCCAATTCCATCATTGCGTATAAGATTCTTCTTTGTACTGGTTTTAAGCCATCACGAACATCTGGTACAGCTCTGGAGATTATAACGCTCATGGCATAATCTCGATAGCTAGTCTTCATCTCTTCAGAAAAATCCAATTGAATGATTTGATCTATATTTTTCTTCATTTAATAACCTCCAAATTAAATATCTAGCTTTGCATATCTAGCTTCTTCCATAATAAAAGTTCTCCTTGGTGGCACATTACTACTCATTAAAGTGGTAGTAATCTCATCTGCCTCTACAGTGTCACTGATGGTTATCTGAGCCAGAGTTCTAGTCTCTGGATTTAATGTGGTTTCCCACAACTGTATGGCATCCATTTCACCAAGACCTTTGTACCGTTGCATATTTAAAATTTTGTGGCCTTCTTTACGGAATCTTTCTAGTTCAAAATCATTAAATAAATATTTAGATTTTTTGGACTTTTTACCCTTAACTACTGCTTCGTATTCTACCTTATAGAGTGGGGGAAGCCCCTTATATATTTTGCCTTGTTTAATTAGTTCTGGCATAAATCTATAAAAGAAGGTCAAAAGTAGGGTGCTGATATGAGCACCATCCACATCGGCATCTGTTAAGATAATAATTTTATCGTATCTAAGCTTAGTGATATCAAAATCATCTCCTATACCACAGCCAAAGGTAGCAATCATAGATTTTATTTCATTATTTACCAAAATTTTCTCTAAGGATGCTTTCTCTACATTAAGTATTTTACCACGAAGGGGAAGTACAGCCTGAGTTTTACGATTTCTAGCGGTTTTAACTGTACCCCCTGCAGAATCCCCTTCCACTATATAAAGTTCGCATTCCTCAGGTTTCCTGGATGAACAGGAGGCCAGCTTACTTCTAGTATCCACATCATTTAATTGCTTAATAACGGCATTACGGGCCTTATCGCTAGCTTTTCTAGCATTAAAGGCTTTCATAGTATTATCTAGAATGGATTTTAGAATCTCTACATTTTTATCAAAAAATAGCTGTGCTTCTGAAATAAATACCTCTTCCACTGCACTTTTAGCGTCAGTATTACCCAGTTTGGTTTTGGTTTGGCCTTCAAACTGAGGGTCAGGATGTTTAATAGAGACTATAGATACAATACCATTACGGATATCCTTGCCATCAAAATTATCATCCTTATCTTTAAGAACATTAAGTTCTCTAGCATACTGATTCATAATTCTGGTAAGGCCAGTTTTAAAGCCTGTAACCAAAGTACCTCCATCAACTACATTGATACAGTTACAGTAGGAGTTAATTTGCTCTGAAAAACTATCAGTATATTGAAAGGCCACCTCAACTTCAATATCACCACTTCTACCTTCCAGATAGATAGGTTCATCATGGAGAGTGGTCATGTCACGGGTCAGGTAGGATACAAAACTTTTTATACCTAATTCCTCTTGAAAGCTTTTGCTTACTCCTGTTTTCTCATCTGTTACGTTTAACAATAGATTTTTATTTAAAAATGCTACTTCCTTTAATTTCTTCTGTATAGTTTCAAATTTGAATTCCACAGTTTCAAAAATAGTATCATCTGGATAGAAGATAACGGTGGTTCCAGTATCGCTTTTATTACATTTACCTACTACAGGAAGCATTCCATCTTCCAGAGGAGTTATGGGATGACCGCCATTAATATACTCATCTCGGTATATCTTTCCATCCCTTCGTATCTCAATAATCATACGCTTTGACAGGGCATTAACAACAGCGGCGCCAACACCATGAAGGCCTCCTGAAACCTTATATACTGAATCACCGAATTTACCCCCGGCATGAAGAATTGTATAAACAACCCGTACAGTAGGAATGTTTTTACTTGGATGGATGTCCACTGGTATGCCTCGGCCGTTATCTTTGATTTCTATGCTGCCGTCTTTTTTCAAAGTGACATCGATCTTAGTACAAAAACCAGCAAGGTGTTCATCTATGCCGTTGTCAAGAATCTCCCAAATCAGGTGATGTAATCCTCGGGTTCCAGTACTTCCAATATACATACCTGGACGTTTTCTAACGGCTTCCAAACCTTCTAAAACTACAATCTGACTACCATTATATTGTTCCATATTAGATCCCCTCTTTTTATAGATTTCTAGCCATGGTATCTAAGTCCCATGGGCAACTAAGTACAAAAAGCATGCAAAAAGTAAATTTTTAGCTGCTATAGTGTACATATGAACAACATCATTATTAATGATGCTGCATTTATCGGATAAATATCTATAATATTAATGTTTAATACTAATTTTCCGTCTGCATAACGAAAATATTATAACATAATGAGATGTATATTTCCACAAATTATTGCAATCATATGTTCGACAAGCATTGATGCTTGGAGTCCTTTGTTAAAAAAACACAACTATGGAATGGTTGTTTGAGTATTTCTATGGAAATGCATGATAAATTGCCCATATACAGGAATTGTAATTCTATAAAAAAACATTTGAAATAATCTTGA
>JAAYPX010000052.1 GCA_012519565.1 Clostridiales bacterium
AGAATATAGAGAGTTAAGTACCCTGAAATTAGCAGGATAATAACTATGGTAAAAGTAATTTCTTGTTCGGAGTAATTTTGTCCAAAAAAGGGTTGCCAATCCAGTATAATATGTGATTTATTATAAAGACTCACAATAAGGTATGTCCTTATTGTTAGTCTTTTTGATAATTACAACCTGTTTTATTCTATTTCTATCTTATGTTCTTCTTCCCAGATCCTATTTTCGTCTATACAATCAAGTATTTCTTTTTTTGTTCGATAATCTCCTGAAAAAATTATATTACTTTCTAATTTTGGGATAGACATCTCTATATCACATTTATCTTCATATCTAAAATCAGCAAATGACGTCAATTCCACCCCTTTTGGTTCGTAGTTGTTTGGTAAGTCAATATATAATGCAAATCCTAGAGGATAAGTTGAAATTTCAGTTATTGCAACTACTCCTATTCCAGCAACAATCATATAAGAAATTCCATTCATACGCTCTAATTTACCATCGTATATATAAGCAAAAAGCCTGAATTTATCTTTATTAAAATTCATGGATTCTTTATTTAGGAGAAACTCTCTAATAGAATCATCTCCCAAACAGCCATGATTAATATCGCATAACATCACCATTATCTGTTTTTATTGGTAAAGGTTGAATGTCTTTTGCAAAAATATGAATTGCACCATATTCTTTTTCTTTGAATTGCATCAAGACATCATGAAAGCCATGAATAAATCGACTATAATAAGGAACATACCAAGAACCGGTTTTAGAATTGCATTCTTCACAAAGAAAGTAACCGCCACGCCCCATCTGATTGATTTTACCTTTTAAATCATTCCATTCCCACGGTAATCTCTCACTTTTGCCCATTAGTTTCATCAATGCCTCTCCAGTAATCGTCTTAACTGCCCGACTATTAAATGTTATTTTAGGAGGTACATGTTCAAAAGTTAATTTTTCTAATTTTCCACATATTTTACACTCACCTTTTACATTTCTACTACTCATAAGTATACAACTCCCATTGAATAAAATATTGATATTTTCTAATGCCAATGGTTCAATAAGGTTTCATAATTTAATTTCATGTTTTATCATGTTTTTAATAACTATACTTTAATAACTTCTATCCGCTTAAACCAAAAACACTTATAATTCCTTGCTCTCACTTTTATTAATATACCCTAATATTTTCTCCCGTTACAAGATATTCTGGCATTTTAGTATTTTCATTTCCTGGATAATTAGCAAAAAATAGCCTTATGCTTCTTATTGCTTTATATGTATCAAGTAATATTTTATTTTGCTTCTTATATAATGATTTGTCATATTGATTAGAATATATCTCATGAGCAGGAACTTGCCTGATTTTTCTAATAGTTCTTAAAGGGCTTATGATTAGTTCATCTATATCTTCATTTGTTCTAATGTTTTGTTTCAACCATTCTGACATCATTAGCAGGCTTCCCTTCAAACAACCTTTATCATCTTTTCGTTCTACAGATCTTATAAATCTAGAGGCTGTGGTAAACGTTTTGTAATTAATATTATGTACAATTATTTTTTCAAGTGCCTGCATAAAACTATAGTAATTTTTAAGAGTTGGTAGAAACATTATTCTATAATCATCAGGCTTGTCATATGAATGAGAATCATATGTTTTATTGAATAAATATGGAATCCCCATATTGTCACACATCATATTAATAACTATCATTTCATCAAGGACAGCACTATATATCGACACTTCATCTATCCATTCACCCAATATCAGATTTTTATAAAAGCCATCATTGATGATATAATCTTGCTGACTTGTTATATAATTTATCTTCCATTTAAGTTGGGCATTAAGTGAAAGATCTGCCAAATCTCCTAGAAAAACTCCCACCACTCTTTCTTCGTATAACCTCTTCTTATGATAATCCAATCCAAAATCTCTTATATATTCATTATCTATGTTCTCATCATAAAATTCGTCAGATATTATAATGCTACCTCTATAATCAGACCAGAACACTTTATATCTCGGATCCTGAAAATAAGTTTCTAAAATTTCGACATTAAAGAATATGATTTTTAATTGCTCATGCCCCTCTATCAGCATTTTTGTAAAAGGTTTTTCAGTATTAATATTTAGTGATTTTAAATATATTTCAGTTGGATATAAAACAACTGAATCTCCATTATTAATAACTTCATCTTTCTGTTCTTTTTTACTTGTTTCTAATCTTAATGCCTTTATATGTGGATTTATAACAAATGCTGAAGACAACACCTCTATATTATCATCATCTATTAATTGACATATAAAATCAGTACAATTATTATCAAATTTATATAGTGGGAAACCGTTGAAATCTCTAGAGTTTAAATAATAATCCGTAACTTGTTTAAGAATTTTACTTTTCATATTCTTTTGCCTTTCTCTTTTGCTCTCAGCAAATCTTTTAAATCAATCTGTATTTTTATCGATAAAATTATCATCTAATTCTATTATCATTTTACCTATTTCTTTAATGATTTCTTCCAATTCATACTTGCGACTATAAGATGTTGCATCATTCATACTGTCAAATTCTAAAGTATCTCCATTATTAATCTTCAATATGAGTATATGAAAATACTCTTCGCCATGATAAGTACATTTATAAGTAAAATCGATTATATCATTTAAGAAATAAATCTTTATTACGACATTATTCTTTTCAGTGTTTTTGCCAAATATAATCTTTCTGTCAACAAATAAATATAACTCCAAGTCTTTTCCCTCAATATACAAATTTTTTGGATAATATAGTTTGACTTGGTTAGGATTAATTAATTCGTTTATATTACTAATAATTGCACTATACTTCCATGCTCTCTCATCATAATATGCATTTCTTTTTATTGCCGAACTAAGTTCAGAATAATCTATCATATACGTCTTCTCCAATATAATATTACTTAATAAACGGAACAACCTGCTTCCATATCTCTTGTGATATTTCTCTTGCATCCATAAGTTTCTTGTCTGTAAACATGCCCATCGTAAACTTCAGTTTTAACTTCTTATCTTGATTCACTTCATTAACAATCATCTCATTACATGAATTATCATTATCAGATACCATCCTACCGTATGATAATAATATATTCTCTTGTCTTGAAAAGAAATCTCCTAGCCAAATCTTTATAACATGCTTTTCCATACCATTAAGGTAATATCTTATAAAAGTTTTTTTATTTGTTACTACATCAATATTATAATCAAAATTACTATTTTTCTTTTTAGTCTGTTCTGCTATTTCTTCTAAATCGTTAATAATTTCAGAAAAACTTTCTTTCATAAACCCGTTTCTATCTTTATCTGTTATCTCTCGTAAATTAGGTATTAAATCTACATCGAAAAACGTGTTCTTATATAGTGTCTCTCTTACAATTCTTTTGGGCTTAAGATTTGGAATTTCTCCTATAGGCTCCATTTCAATAATATCTACCTTAAGTATTTTATGTTTCAATTCTTCCATTTTCTCATCATACTTATTATCATCGGAAAAATCTATGTATGATACTCCTTTTAGATAATATGGAATAGCATTGCTTTTATCCCCTTTATTTCTTAAAATCGGAATTATTTTACCAATGTTCTCTACCATACTATTAATTAATAATGATGTTTCATAGCCCACACCTCCCTCGAATTCATTTGATTTATCCGCATACCTATCCGTCAGAACGACTATTGTATACTCACTCTTCGATATGTTTTCTATCATCATTCTATTAAGATTAACAGTTCCCTTTTGAGTTATAAACTCATCCAGATTTGCATTGATTCCATTTCTTCTTAATTCATTCGCTAGGGCAATAACCCAATTTTTGTGACTTGGGTTGTCCCAACTATAACTAATAAATACAGTAGGATTCTTCATTTTAATACCTCGCAAATAGTTTACTCTTTCTCTATAGATAATTTATGATAAATTACATGGTGTGGTTTTTCCACTCAATTGCATCATAATATTTTGTTAGTTTATAATATACTTCTTCAACCGAAAAATATAAACGTTGATCTATAGTGCTGTTTATTCTTGAATTAAACCCATATGCAGACGCCTCCATGATGCTCCAATAGTAACAATTATGTACCTCTGATATATCTACTATTTTATTCTTTTCTTTACCTAAGTAGTTAGCCTCTTCTTTTATTTCATTCTTAAGATTTCTATACTCATCTCTAATTTTATCTATATTTTTTGGATCATAATTATTTAATAAATCAATTATTATATTTTTAAGATTTTCAACTCTTTCTATATAGTTACACATCCTGTTTGATAAATCTCTCTTAGATAATACTTTTAAATCTACCATACTCGTCACCTCCTAGAATCAAATGTTATAACCTAAGAACAAGTTATCTATTAAATTTCTAATTCGCTCTGAAAGTACTTGCATTATCATATTGTTTTAATGCTGGGTAGACATGATAATACAAGCCCATATCAGAGACTAATAATTAGTTGATATAATCAATTATCTGTTTTTATCTTTTGGTGGACAGGGATCATTTCCATGACTATCAGTTCTACTAATCCTTCCGTCCTTATTATGTATGATAAATTCTGTGCCTTGATTTTGGCTTATTTTCCTGCCATGATCCACAGCATCCGCTTTAGTGTCATAGTGTTCGCTTGATCTTACTGCATTATTTCTTTTTACATCCCATCCACCACTTGAATTGGGTACTACATGATGCTCTTCTCTTTTCATATAATCACCCCTTATGGCACAAAGGACAACAAATTGCACATCCATCTGCATTGCTATAAATTTCTTTTGCCCTATTAACAGCCCC
>JAAYPX010000053.1 GCA_012519565.1 Clostridiales bacterium
ATCCACTGATTAGAATATCTCCACGATTCTCCTCCAATTGAATTAAGTACTTTTTGCGTATAATTAAAGGGTTTATTTCTAGTAGAGGAAGCATCGCTTTTAGCATACAAGGTGGGATCTCCCTTCTCATAAGTATCCTCTGCCTGTATGTATAGGACTCCATTATCCAAGGCTCCAGCCACCTCCCTAACCCCTTGGCTTTTCTTCTCCCTTAGTACCTCTTCATAGCTCATAGGTTCAATATCAGAAGATATCAATTTTAAGTTAGCAATAACCATAGGTTCCTTAACAGAAGTCAGTGATAATGTATGACAGCCATTTTCTAAGAAGAAATACATAGCATCTCCAAAATAACCAAAAGAATCACTGATATATGTACTATTCCATCTGGGTCTTTCTATCTGGTTTGGTCTTATGGTTTCACCACTGGGATTAGCTACATCATCAACATAAATTCTAGTAAATTCTACACCTGTAGCTTCTTTAAAAGGTAGAAGGCCGTCAATAGTAACATTTCTTTCAATATCATTACCATATCCCCTTACCGGATAATACTCCACAGCAATGGCATAGAGGCCTGACCTTGATACATCAATCTGCCAGGTAACATAGCCTTGTTCACCAGTCATAATGACATCTGTCTTACCTTCATATTCCCCCAACTGCTCAATTCCTTCTCCTTCAATATAAGAGGCTGCTGGAATATAAATCTCTTCATCAACAAAATAATCACTGGTATATTGGCTTATATATTCTATATATCTTAAGCTATCCTTAGCTACAGTCGAACCATCAGATTTATCAGTTAAATTTGCAGTATTATTAATATTGGCATCGACTTTCATCGTATTAAATGCACAATAAACTACCACAATCAACGCAATGACAAGATTACTTAAAAATTTTGATATTTTTCTATGTTTTTTGCATTTTTTTCTTATATTCAAAGCTAGACACCCCTTTCCCTTTGCCTTTTCATGAATTTATTTCTATTTTTTCTAATCTTTATCATTAAATTATAAGTATTATATTCCTATAAGTAAATTTTTAACATTGCCAACCTTGCTATTATGATTGCAAATATTGCTATAAGTAAATTATTGTATATAGTATTTTCAAAAAGCAATTTACGCAATCTTAATAGCAATTTTGGTAATACCAATTTATCCTCAATATTGCTATTCTAATTTTATATGTTTTTTATAGTACATAGCAAAAAAAGGAGGTATACCCCATGGTTCAGTTAAAAGTTGAAGGGAAAAGATGTGAGATGTCCAACGGACTGATATCTATTAGATGGAAAGAAGATGGATCTGTTGAATCCCTTAAAAAAGGAAATAAAGAACTTATTAAAGATTTAGATGGTACTTCCACAGATTCCAATGCTAAAAGGACTTTCTACTGTGATTATCATGCTGAAGGAAAATTCCACAAAATGACCATAAATCGATTAGATGTAATTACAAACACCGATGAGATGGCACATATTGCGTATATTGATACCCAAGGATTACTTTATATTGAATACCATATAATTATGATGAAAGGCGTTAGCGGTATTTATACATACCTGGTGGCGGGAAATAATACGGATTCAGATTTTGCCCTATCCGAATTTCGCATTGTATATAGATTTGGCAATAAAATATTTGACCATGCTTGTAATTCAGAAAGAATAGGGTTACAACCTACCCACAAGTATATGGAACAATTTGAATGGCTACAAGATGAAACCTATCGTCTTCCAGATGGGGAGAAATACACCAACGGTGATGTTTACCAGAAATATGACTATGCCAGCTATTTTAGTACAAACCCTGCCTTTGGCCAATTTGGTCACGGTTATGGTTTCTTCATCATCCCTGTCTCCACAGAATACTATCCTGGTGGACCATTAAAACAGGAATTGCTGGTCCACTATGACGGCATTGTACTTAATTATTTTACAGGAGCCCATTTTGGAACTGGCACCTTTTATGTACCCCAGGGATGGAAGAAATTCTATGGCCCCTATCTAGTATACCTTAATGAAGGGGATGATGGGGAAGCTTTATACCAGGATGCCCTTAATAAAGCTAAGGAAGAGCAAAAGAAATGGCCCTACCAATGGGTATCCCATCCCCTCTATCCCCTTAACAGAACACAAGTTAAGGGAAGGCTGACTTTTTCAGATGGAAAACCCTGTAGTAATACCACAGTAATTCTGGGCAAGCCTGGAATAACCTTTGAGAGACAAACTGCAGGGTATCTTTTCTATACCACAACCGAGGATGACGGTACCTTTACTATAGATAATGTCCGCCCAGATACTTATACCCTCTATGGTTACCATACCGGCGGCCATATCACAGAGCAGTTGCAGATTGATGGTATCCTAGTAGATGGAGAATATAAGGATTTAGGTGAACTAATTTATGAGATACCTAATAATGAGCTGATTTGGCAATTGGGCAAAGCAACCCGCACCAGTGACGGTTTTAAATACAGCGGTGAACTAAGGAATTATAAATGGATGCACATGGTTCCTGAAAACTTAACATTTACCATAGGTAAGGACAATGAAGCCAGTGATTGGTACTATGCCCAGACTAAACAGGGAGAATGGAAGATTAAATTTAACATGGATGAAGCTAGCAGTAATAAATATATTCTAACTGTAGCCCTAGCTGGTATATGCAAGGCTAATATGACCAATAAATCGGAACCTTATATAATTATAAAAATTAACGATACCATAGTAAAAGAAGCAACCTTCCTAAACGATGCCTCTGTTTACCGTAGCGCTACTAGAAACGGCCGCTATCGAAAACTGGATATTTCCTTTGACAGCTCATATCTACAGAAGGGGGAAAACACTGTCTCCATAATTAATACCAATTGTATGATTATGTATGATACAGTGAAACTTGAGAAGGTAATATAAATGGATCAAGGGGTTGTCGCAATAGATATACAAGGGTAAATAGGTGTACCTAAAGTGCTACTGCGACAGCCCCTAATCTGCTTTCTTATAATCAAAATATCTAATAAGCAATTTATGTATTGACATTTCTTTCTACTAATTGTAACATAGTATATATAAAACATATTGTTTTTTTGTTCATTATTACATACTGTCCACTCATTTATAGTTAAATATCTAAAAACATGTAATCGGCTACACTATTAGCCACAAAAGAAACCAAGATTATATTCTAACACTCATATTTCTTACCAAGACACAAACAAGCTCACTTATTTCTAATCATCTTCAATTAAGAATACTCGCAAGGAGGAGATCTAATTTGAAAAAGGATAAATCCAATTCAATCCCAGAAGATTTAACAAGTTACAAAAGCAATCTTACTTTCTGGCAAAAAATAATGAAACATAAAGTACTTCTACTAATGTGCTTACCAGCAATAGTTTTCTTTTTTGCTTTTAACTATATGCCTCTACCAGGTATCTATGTAGCCTTTACATCTTTTAATTATCGTAAAGGCATCTTCGGAAGTGAATTTGTCGGATTAGATAATTTTAAATTCCTATTTACCTCAGGTAAGATATGGATGCTTACCAGGAACACTATCTTATATAATCTGGCATTTATTATCTTTGGCAATCTCCTAGCAATCTTTGTTGCTATTCTAATTAACGAACTTCGATCTAAGATTTTTAAAAAAATAAGTCAGACTCTTATGTTTCTACCTTATTTTATTTCAGCAGTTATAGTCGGACTCCTTATGTATAATTTATTCAATTATGACTTTGGCTTTATTAATAGCCTCCTTAAGAAATTTGGCAGAGCTGGAATCAATGTATATGATAATCCCAATGTATGGCCAGTACTATTTGTACTCATCCATCTATGGCAACAAACAGGTTATAATTCTGTTGTGTATTTTGCATCTATCATGGGAATAGACACTGAAATCATTGAGGCTGCCAGAGTAGATGGAGCCAATGGTTTTCAGAAGATTCGTTACATAATTCTCCCCAGTCTAAAATCCACCTTCGTTATTCTTATATTATTTGCCATGGGCGGAATCCTAAGAGGAAATTTTGGTTTATTCTATAATGTGGTTGGCACCAATTCTATTCTTTATCCTACCACTGACATTATAGAAACTTTTGTATATAGGGCCACCGTCAATGATTTCAACTTCGCCACAGCCAGTGCCGTAGGCCTATATCAATCAGTATTTGGATTTATCCTTGTTCTAACTTGTAACTATATTGTGAAGAAAATCGAACCTGACTATTCACTATTCTAAGGAGGTTTTATATATGGATTATAGGGCTACTAGCAAACCTAATGTTAATCGTGCATCTAAAATCAAAATAGATATCTCGGATAGAATAATTAGGGGATTTGGATATATTTTCGTAAGTTTCTTGGCAATAATAAGTCTTTTCCCCTTCCTTCTAATAATTGCTACTTCCTTTAGTACTGAAGATTTAGTAAGAAAAACAGGATTTGCCTTAATACCAAAGGGGTTTACCACCTACTCCTATGAACTATTGTTTAAAAACTACGAGCAAATTCTAGGCGCCTATATAGTAACTATCTCCCTAACCCTCTGTGGCACTGCCCTAGGCCTATTTATTATAGCCATGACAGGTTATGCCATACAGAGAAAAGATTTTCCCTTTCGCAATGTAATTAGTTTCTATATATATTTTACAACTTTATTTCAGGCAGGGCTGGCTCCCTTCTATCTTCTAATGACCAATACATACCATTTAAAGGATAGCTATTTGGCTGTGTTTTTGCCATTACTGATGTCCCCATGGCTGATAATATTAATGAAGAATTTTATTAAGTCCATACCCCATGAAATTACAGAATCAGGGAAGATTGACGGGGCCGGAGATATGCGAATATTCCTTTCACTGATACTTCCTATGATTAAACCCGCACTTGCTACAATTGGATTATTTCTTGCCCTGGGCTACTGGAATGAGTGGTATTACTCTTCACTGTTTCTCAGTGCCCAAGTTAAATATAAACCCCTTCAGTACCATCTGTACAATATAATAAACCAAGTGGTTGCTCTGAAAAATTCAGTAGCTGGTAGCTATATTACATTTGATAAACTTCCTACAGAGACCCTTAAGATGGCCACAGCTGTTGTAGCAACCGGCCCTATTATCCTACTTTATCCCTTTGTACAAAAATACTTTATAGGTGGTATTACTGTAGGTGCTGTTAAGGGATAATTCCAGTATGCTATGTAAAGTTATGATTTTCCCGTAAAATCCATTTTACTACTTGGCTATTATACAATAATTTGGCGATTGCAGGGTCAATCATAATTACATATAAAAACCATTAAAGGAGGAGTGTAATATGAAAAAGAAATTGTTATTACTACTTATGGTAATAACTATGAGCACAGTTTTGGCAGCATGTAAATCCGATAAGGCTACTGGTGGAAAAGTTGATATGTCAGAACATGTGGAAATCACTTACATGACAACCGGTAACAAACCTACCAATGGTAAAACTGAGATAATGATGGAGAAACTTAACGCAATTCTGAAAGAAAAAGTTAATGCTACACTAAAGATTTATTGGATTGAATGGACAGATTATATGACTACATATAATCTAACCTTAGCTCAAAATGATGGTACTGTTGATCTAGTTGGTACTGCTACCGACTGGTTGGATGCATGGCCCAATGTAAAAAAAGGTGCCTTCTTAGAATTAAGTGAAGATATGCTTAAGACCTATGCTCCTAAGACCTGGGAATCCGTACCTCAGGAATATTGGGATATGTGTAAGTACGAGGGTGAAATCTATCTGATACCTGAAGATAATTATGCCCAGTGGATTAACCACGGATTTATGTACAGAATGGATTGGGCTAAAGAAGCTGGCCTGGCCAATGGAGTTCATAGCTGGAGTGATCTAGGTAAATACTTCCAGTATATCAAAGATAATAAAGAAGGCGTTATTCCATGGGATGCCTCTGGTAGTGGAACTACAGTATATACTACTTTATCTGGTGGCTGGATTAGTTCCCATACCGACGATGTATTTATAGAAGGTTTAGAAGTACCTCTATTCTATGGTAATTCTAAAGATGATCTATATACAGTTGTATCACCTTTCTATGAAGGGAATGAACTGGTGGAGTTTGCTAAGACTATGAAGGCATGGGCAGATGCTGGCTATTGGAGAACTGACGTCCTTAACTATAGCGGAGAAACTAGAGAGGAATTCTATATAGGGCACACCGGTGCTGATCAGCATCATACCCAAACATGGTATACATCCGTTAGACCAAAAATGGATGAAACGCAGCCTGGTTCAGATGTTGGCTTCTTCTATTTTGGTGAAGAGACTCAGAATCTTGTAGCCCTATCCATTACCCACGGTGCTATGGCTGTAGCTTCTTCCAGTAAGAACCCTGAAAGAGCACTTATGGTATATGATTTACTTCGTAATGATGAGGAATGCTACCGTCTATTTAACTATGGTATAGAAGGTGAACAATACATTATTAAAGAAGATGGTACAATGGATCGTCCAGAAGGATTTGATTCCGACAGAGATTCCATTCAGACTAACTTCTGGTGGGGCCGTAATGATGACCTAGAGTTACTTAACTCTACATGGTATAATGAGGGAAGAGCTAAGATGTTTGAAGAATACAGCAAATTTGCTATCCCTTATCCATATGGTCAGATCGTATTTAATACCAACAATGTTAAAGCTCAGATGTCTAACCTATCAGATGTATATAACAACTATATGCCTAGGATAGCCTTTGGTAAGGTAGACGATGCGGAAGCATTTGTAGCTGAGTTTAGAGACGCCCTTAAGGCTGCTGGAATTGAAGATGTAATTAAGGAATTACAAAAACAGATGGATGAATTTTATAAATAATCTGAATAAAAGGTCATGGTGAAAGCCATGACCTTTTGTTATGGTCTGTTTAATTAATCCGCGCACCCGTGAAGGGTGCGACATTGACCGCTCATCGTATTATACGATACCACATTATTTCAATCCACGCGCCCATAAAGGGTGCGACCTGATTACACCAACAAAGTTATTAAGAACATCATATTTCAATCCACGCACCCGTGAAG
>JAAYPX010000054.1 GCA_012519565.1 Clostridiales bacterium
TAGCTCTTCCACTACCTTCTCAAGAGACTCTGTCTCCACTGAAAAGCCCTTACTTCTCATTTTATAGATAGCTTCCCTTGTCATCTTTAATCTTATTTCTTCCAGTTGTCTTTTTGCTTTAATTGCATTAATACTAAGCTGCCTGTCAACTTCCCTTTCATTACTAGAGCTAGTGTTTCTCTGTAGCTCTACCAATCTCTCAATGGTAATCTCTTCTTCCTTGGTGACTGCTTCCTCTATAGTCCCATCCTCTATACTTTCGATATCCTCCATTAATCTTTCGTATGGCACTAGCTCTTGCTCCTTAAGAGGGACATCCCTGGGATCTATACCTTGTTGTATTCCCCTGGCCACTCGGTCTAGAATCTCTTCATAACTGGCATTCTTAATATCATCTATGGTCTTAAGATAATCAAAATTCTCCTTTGTTAAGGGAAGATTATTGTCCAATAACCATCTTGCATCCCCTAGATTCTGCTCATTTATTTCATACCCAGCACTGAGAAGGCTATCTTCTACCTGCAATTGTAGCTCCTTCCATGTATCATCGGTTATAGGAGATGTTAAATGCCCGTCTATAATACCACTGCTATACTGGGATTTGTATATATTTCCTATTGTTAGATCCAGATTATTATGAAGCAAGTATCTGGCTGTTTTATCATTAATATTATTAATGGAATCAGCCATTGATAATGCCAAACTAATACCTTTAACACCTTCATCAGTTACTGGCAAATTAATTTGATTTAGCTTATTTATTATTAAAGCCTCTATGCTCAGGTTATTGTCAGCCTGATTATTATTAACTTTATTCCTATCCTGACCTTGGTCTTTTGCCTTTATTCTGTCCAAGGCATGTTTTAGACCTTCTATGGTTAGTTTTTCTATTGATATTCCCTCAGCTTCCAAGGCTTCATAGTCATGTTCAGTCATTGTAGAAAGTATCTCATTAATAATAAGCGCTTCCTTGGGGTCTTCATCCTTTTTTATATTACGGCTTTTTTTATCCATAAAACTATATTGATCTTGATTCTTTTTAGCTCCAGGTTTTATCTTAGAGTTTTCTTCCCTTTCATTATCATGACTAAGAATTTTCAATAAAATTGTCTTATCAGAAATCTCTTGTATCTCTAATTCAAGCATCTCTCCTATATCAAAGGATTTTAGAATTTCTGAAGAAACCTTTACCTGCTGTCCCTGTATGGTAAGGGCAGTCTCCTTGCCATTTTTAGATACTATACCTGTAACCTTTTGCCCTTTCGTTGGCGTAAATAAATTCTGATTAGCTTCCTTGCTAAGATCTTTGTATTCTAAGATACCACCTATAATTTTTGAAATATTTCCATTTCCCTGCATTTAACCTCTACCGCCCATCATTTGGTTAATATTATTTGATGTTAATTTCATAATAGTTTGAAACAAATAAATCTATATTTTATTTCGGTAAATTGTTAGCAAAACTTTAATTTATTAAGATAGGAAAACCTATCTATAAATAAAGTTGATTGTGGCAGAATATATTTTGGTATCCAGGTATAGTCAGAGCATCAAGTGTGTTTGAAAACAACCCTATTAAAAATTCTCGATAATACTTCTTAGTCTCTATTTATTTGAATACAAATGAAATAACAAAAGGTAATAAGCATGTTTTATATCATTTACGCGTCTATAAACACTTATAAGGAGGTTTCAATGAGAAGGCGTATTAACTATGTTATATTATCCCTAATTTTCTTGTTATCTGTAATAATTGGTGCTGCTTGTACCATAGGGAATAAGCAGCAAAGGGAGCAAAATTCCTTTGATCGATTTATTAACGAGATGTTTATAAAAGAGGTTCAAGCTGATACCTTATCACTGAACTACACCCTAGCAAATCCAGAAAATTACGGTATTACCATTGAGAAGGCTTCTTTGGGTAACTATACCATACAGACTATGAATGATGGAATTACTAGTACAGAGAATTATATGCGAGAAATAGATAAATTCAATTATGAACTTTTAAGTCCAGATCAACAGCTGACATATAAGATACTTAAATATTACCTTGAGCAAAAGATAATATCTGGGGATTTTATCTACTATAATGAATGCTTAGGCCCTACTACCGGTATTCAGGCCCAACTGCCTATATTGCTGGCCGAATATAATTTCTATGACCCAGAGGATATTGATTATTATCTTGAACTATTACCTAGTATCTATGATTATTTCAAAGATATCGCTGAATATCAAAGAGAGAAATCTAAACACGGATTATTTATGAGTGATAAAAATGCAGATATTGTCATTGAACAATGTCAGTCCTTTATTGCCGATACAGATAATAATTTTTTAATTGAATATTTTAATGATAAAATCTATAATTATCCCGGCCTAAGTAGCAAGCAGATACTAGCTTATCAAAATACTAATAAAGAGGCTGTTACAAAATATGTTATACCCGCATATAAGATGTTAATTAATGTTTTACAAGAGCTTAAGGGAAGTGGAACCAATGATAAGGGCTTATATTACTATTCTAAGGGTAAAGAATACTATAGCTTCTTAGTCAAGAAAAAAACTGGATCATCAAAGCCTATGGCCGAAATAACCAGGATGCTTGATAAAGCTATAAATAAAAGCATTGAGGAGATCTCTTCCATATACTATGCAGATGGAAATATCATTGATAAGCTTTTATCTTTTGACTCATTTCCCTTAACTGAACCTAAAGCAATCATGGAGGACTTAAAAAAGGGTATTGCCAAAGATTTTCCAGAACTAATTTCTGTAGATTATGATATCAAATATATTCATGAATCTTTAGAGGATTATCTAAGTCCTGCCATGTATCTAGTCCCTGCTATAGATAGTTATAATAATAATACTATTTATATCAATGGTAGGGATGATGATACCTTATCCACCATATATACTACCGTTGCCCATGAAGGATACCCCGGACACCTTTATCAATGTGTATATTTTAGAAACACCAACCCTGCTCCTATCCGTAATCTTATGGACTTTATAGGCTATGATGAAGGTTGGGCAACCTATGTGGAAATGTACTCCTACCAATTAACGGGAATCGATGATAATCTAGCTAAAGTCTTTGCCGCCAATAATATCCTGATTTTATGTATGTACGCTAGAGCAGATATAGGTATACATTATGAAGGATGGACTAAGGAAGAGGTTGTCAGCTATGTTTTAAACTATATTAGCAGCGAAGAAACAGCTGAACTTATTTACTATACCCTTCTAGAAGAACCAGCTATATATCTCCCCTATGCTGTTGGTTGCCTTGAAATACTAGAACTGCGAAATCAGGCCGAAACAGCTTTAAGGGAACAATTTACCCTAAAAGACTTTCATACCTTTTTACTGGATATAGGGCCAGCTCCTTTTGGCATTATTGAAGAACATTTAAATCAATGGATAGATAATAGAAGCATAAAAGTTGTTATTTATCAGTAAATTGATATCTTGTGAATAAATTATCAAATTTTAAGTTGACTTTTGTAATATTGAGAATTATACTTAAATTGGAGTACAATTAGTTTTTATTTAAATACATATATTATGTATTTAAATAAACATAATTTATAAAATTAGGAGGATACGAGATGTCAACAAGAGCATATTTTAAGCGTGATGAAATTGGTGCTAATAAACCTGGATTTTCAAAAACTCGTTCTATTATTGAAGCCGCTTTTTATGGCAATAATGTCGTTAAGGTGAACACATTAAAAGAGGCCTATAATCTTGCTAAAAATTCACCAGGAACGATTGTAACAGATATGCCTGTTCATAGGGGCGAGGAAATTGGCCTTGAACCTGATTCAAAAGTCTTATTATTTAACGATGGTGCCATTACTGGTCGTTATGCTGCAGCAAGAAGAATTGCTGGAGAGCCAAATGTAGACTGCGACAAATTAGATAAACTTGTTATGGACGCCATCTATGATACCAGATGGAAAAAGCTATATCACGCAGAAGTATTTATTGGTTTAGATCCTGAATTTATGGTAAAAGCCCATCTACTAATTCCTGAAGGAGAAGAAAACATTTTGTATTCCTGGATGTTAAACTTCCAATACATGTCTGATAATTATGTTCAGATGTATAAGGATTCTAGACCGATTGGTAATGAACCAGATATCTATATCTTTTCTGATCCTCAATGGAAAGGTACTGATCAAACAGATATTAGCGATCCAAAATGCTTATCTTACTTTAATACAGCTACTAACTGTGCAGCAATCCTTGGAATGAGATATTTTGGTGAGCACAAGAAGGGAACCCTAACAATTGCTTGGGCTATCGCTAATAGAAACGGCTATGCCTCCTGCCACGGTGGACAAAAGAGATATAACCTTGGTAATAATCGTTCCTTTGTTGCTTCTGTATTTGGACTATCTGGATCAGGTAAGTCTACTATTACCCATGCAAAACATGATGGTAAGTATGATGTAACTGTTTTACATGATGATGCCTTTATCATTAATACAGATACCAGTTCATCTGTAGCATTGGAGCCTTCATATTTTGATAAGACAGCAGATTACCCTACATACTGTGAGGATAACAAATACTTATTAACAGCTCAAAACTGTTCTGCTACCATAGATGAAGATGGTAAAGTTGTTTTAGTAACAGAAGATATTCGTAATGGTAATGGTCGTGCAATCAAATCCAAATTATGGTCACCTAATAGGGTAGACAAAATTGATGAGCCTGTTAATGCAATATTCTGGATTATGAAGGATCCTACTCTACCTCCAATTGTTAAGCTAAAAGGTGCATCCCTGGCCTCAGTTATGGGTGCAACCCTGGCAACAAAAAGAACCAGTGCGGAGAGACTTGCTCCAGGAGTAGATCCTAATGCACTAGTTGTTGAGCCATATGCTAATCCTTTTAGAACCTATCCTTTAGCAGATGATTATGATAAGTTTAAAAAATTAGTTGCTGAAAGAAATGTTGATTGCTATATCATAAACACTGGCGACTTTATGGGTAAAAAAGTAACACCTTCTGATACCCTTGGAGTGATTGAAGCCGTTATAGAAGGAACAGCAGAATTTAAACAATGGGGACCATTTGAAGATATTGAAATCTTTGAGTGGGAAGGTTTTGTTCCAGATCTGAATGATCCAGACTATAAAGCACAACTTAAAGCTAGAATGGAAGACAGACTAACATTCGTTAAATCTAGAGATGAGTTTAAATGTGGTTATGATAAATTACCTGCAGATGCTCTGGAAGCTCTTGAGAAAGTTGTTTCTCAACTTAACTAATTTCTTAATATATTAACAAAGTGGGCCCAAGGTTTATCCATGGGCCCTAGCTTTTGTATTGACTATATTTTTAGAGTATTTCAGCTCCAGCAGGCATATCCCTTTCTGGTATCATTAAGGAGAGATTTCCTTCACTATCTTCAGCACATAAGATCATGCCTTCGGATATAAGCCCGGCAAGTTTAGCAGGTTTTAGATTTACCACAACCATAACTTTCTTACCTACCATCTCTTCAGGTTTGTAGTGAGCTTTTATTCCGGATACAATCTGCTTAACCTGAGAACCTATCTTCACCTGAGAACATAATAATTTCTTTGATTTCTTAACTTCTTCACAAGCAATAATCTCTCCCACCTGGAATTGAAGTTTGGCAAAATCATCATAAGTAATCTCTGGCTTAGCTTCAATATCTATAACAGCACTTTCATCTTTGGTATCTTCATTTGAATTATCTGATGTATTTTCTTGATTTAAATTCATCTCTTTCACTTTCTCTAGAACCTCTTGTAAGTCTAAACGAGCAAATAATATAGTTGGTGCATCTGTAACTTTATTTTCTGATGGATATAGGCCAAAGCTATTCATTTCTTCTAGAGTTCTGGCCTTGGCATTAATTTGAGCTAAAATATTCTTAGCTGTATCTGGCATAAATGGTTCTAAAAGGCTAGCACCAATGGAGATGCTTTCAATCAGATTATAAAGTACTGTCTCTAATCTACCTTGCTTACTCTCTTCCTTAGCAAGAATCCAAGGCATGGTCTCATCTATATATTTATTACAACGTTTAAATAAATTAAATATCTCACTAATGGCTTCAGCCACTCTTAGTCTTGCCATCTTCTCAATAACTTTCTTGGGAGTGTTTAAAACTAAGGCCTTTAATTCCTCATCTACCGGTTCGACTACCATGCTGTTTTTCACTATACCTCCAAAGTATTTATTGGACATGGATATAGTTCTATTAACCAGATTACCTAAGGTATTGGCCAGCTCAGAATTAATCCTTTCTACCAGCAGCTCCCAGGTGATTATACCGTCATTATCAAATGGCATCTCATGCAATACAAAATATCTTACAGCATCCACACCAAATATTTTAACCAAATCATCGGCATAGAGGACATTGCCTTTGGATTTAATCATCTTATCACCAGAAGATCCCTGTAGAAGCCAAGGATGGCCAAAAACCTGCTTGGGTAGAGGAATATCTAGGGCCATCAACATAATTGGCCAATAAATGGTATGAAAACGTAGAATATCTTTTCCTATAAGATGAAGATCCGCTGGCCAGTATTTCTTGTATAGCTCTCCATGATTTCCATCAGCATCATAACCTATACCTGTAATATAATTACTAAGTGCATCCAGCCACACATAAACTACATGCTTATCATCAAAGTCAACTGGAATACCCCATTTAAATGAGGTACGTGATACACATAGATCCTGAAGACCTGGAAGCAGGAAATTATTCATCATCTCATTCTTCCTAGATTCTGGCTGAATGAATTCTGGATGGGTCTTAATATGCTCAATTAAACGATCGGCATACTTACTTAGTTTAAGGAAATATGCTTCCTCCTTAGCCGCTTCAACTTCCCTACCACAATCAGGGCACTTACCATCTTTTAGCTGAGAGGATGTAAAGAAAGATTCACAGGGAGTGCAGTAAAGTCCTTCGTAGCAGCCCTTATAAATATCTCCCTTATCATATAATTTCTTAAATATTTTCTGTACTTGTTTCATATGGTCTTCATCTGTTGTTCGTATAAACTTATCATATGAAGTATTCATCAAATCCCAGATACCTTTAATCTGGTCTGCTATAGTATCTACATATTCCTTTGGAGAAGTATTGGCCTCTCCTGCCTTTTGCTCTATTTTTTGACCATGTTCATCTGTACCTGTTTGAAAAAACACATCGTAACCTTCAAAACGTTTGAAACGGGCTATACTATCAGCCAAAACAATCTCATAGGTATTGCCAATATGGGGCTTACCTGATGTATAAGCAATCGCTGTTGTAATATAATATGGCTTTTTACTCATAATCCTAATAATCTCCTTTCCTTTTATAAAACAAAAACTCCCGCCTTTAAAACAATTTAAAGACGAGAGACTCTCCCGTGGTACCACTTTAATTTACCTTTATGTCACCATAAAGGCCTCTTCACTGCAAAAACAGCTTAGCAAAATAACGGATGCATCCGTCGCAGCCTAAGAATTACCTATTAGGTTCTTCCTCAGTGCGAAGCTCCAAGACCATCTTCAACAGCTTCCCAAGTTCCCCCTTCTCAGCTACTGGGTCTCTCTGTTAACCGTTCCACTGTCTACTCTTCTTTTCACAGCCTTTAAAATATATTAATATGGAAAGTAATGATATACTTTCCATATTAATATATTTTAAAGGCTGTGAAA
>JAAYPX010000055.1 GCA_012519565.1 Clostridiales bacterium
CCGCAAAGATAATGGGTCAATCCTTGTACGGCCTGATCTGGTTTATAGCGGCCTATCATGATAGATCTACGAAGATCTGCATCCACAAATACAACTCTTTTCCCACACTCAGCAAATGATACAGCAGTATTAAAGGATACATTAGATTTGCCTTCATTGGGAAGACAACTGGTAAAACATATCTGTTTTATATTACTTCCACAAAATTGTATATTGGTTCTTAAAGTTTTGTAAGCCTCATTACTACGAAAATCTAGTTTGCTATACCTTTCCAAATTCACAGTCAGCATAATACCATCCCCCCTAATCACTCTCATTACCAGTTGAATTATATAATAGGAATTTTTATTAATCAATGTCCAACAAAGAGAATCCATTTCTTTTATCCTGCTAAATACTTCTTTATTTGGCACTAAACAAGGGTAATATATAAAATATTGTTTTAGTCGACAAAAAATGCTACTAAACCTATATAGCTAATCTAGGTCTAGTAGCACTACGTCCTTGTTGCTTTTATAATATTTTAGAATACATAGCCATAGTTCAATTATTAAACAAGGCTTTTCTCACATTTTATTTCTCTACATGATGGCATGCCACAAGATGACCCTGCTTCATTTCTAACTTAGGTTTCTCCTGTCTACAGATATCAGTAGCCTTAGAACAACGACTAGCAAATGGACATCCCTTGGGAGTATTTACAGGACTTGGAACATCACCACTTAAAATTTGACGTTTCTTTTGAGCTTCCATATCTGGATCTGGTATTGGAACAGCGGAAAGTAGAGCTTGAGAATAAGGATGTAAGGTGTTCTCATATAGCTCATTACTGGATGCCAATTCTACTATATTACCAAGATACATAACTGCAATTCGATCACTAATATATTTTACTATGTTCAAATCATGGGCAATAAATAAATATGTTAAATTTAATTTCTCCTGTAAATCATGTAAGAGGTTTATTATTTGTGATTGAATAGAAACGTCTAGGGCGGAAATTGGCTCATCACATACAATAAATTCTGGTTCAATGGCAAGAGCCCTAGCTATACCTATACGTTGACGCTGACCTCCAGAAAACTCATGGGGAAAGCGGTTGGCATGCTCCCTGTTTAATCCTACCAAATCTAACAATTCGTAAACTCTTTCTTGACGTTTCTTCTTATCATACATCTTATGAATAACCATACCTTCTTCAATGATGGATGATACAGTCATTCTTGGATCCAGTGATGAATAAGGGTCCTGAAAAATTAATTGTGCCATTTTTGAATAAGCAAAAAGATTTTTCTTACTTACCTTCATTGAACCT
Source organism: Clostridiales bacterium (assembly GCA_012519565.1). Taxonomy (GTDB): domain Bacteria; phylum Bacillota; class Clostridia; order Lachnospirales; family Lachnospiraceae; genus Mobilitalea. Next base: position 1,316 of record JAAYPX010000055.1, read on the forward strand.
TGGGGGCCATTATATGTTATTGTACCTGTGGTAGGTGGATAAATTCCCATTAAGGTTTTACCAAAGGTGGACTTACCACATCCTGATTCTCCTACCAGCCCCAATGTCTCACCTTTATAAATATTTAAAGACACATGGTCTACTGCTTTTAATGTACCTTCGTTGACACTGAAATACTTAGAAACATCGTTTATCTCAACCAATACATTCTCTTTCATCTTCTTATCCACTTATGCATCACCTCCATTTTGCTTTGGGCAATCTTCATGTAATAACCAGCAAGATGATATATGTTTTTCACTGACTTCAAACTGCGGAGGAAGTTTCTCATGGCATATCCTCATACAGCTTTCACATCTGCTGGCAAAACCGCATCCAATAGGTGGATTTAATAAATCAGGAGGTGTTCCTGGAATTGAAACTAGTCGTTTGCTACGATCCATATCGGTGGTTGGCAAACTCCTCAATAAAGCTCTTGTATATGGATGGGAAGGATTATAGAAAATATCCTTAGCTGTACCTGTCTCCACTACCTTGCCGGCATACATTACAGCAACCCTATCAGCCATACTGGCAACAACACCCAGATCATGGGTTATCAAAATAATAGCTGTATTGGTCTTTTCTTTAATCTCCTTTAGTAGTTCCATAATCTGCGCCTGTATAGTCACATCTAGTGCAGTTGTAGGTTCATCTGCTATTAGGAGCTTAGGGGCACAGGAAAGAGCCATGGCTATCATAACTCTTTGTCTCATACCCCCTGAGAATTCATGGGGATATTGCTTAATTCTTTGTTCTGGATTGGGTATATTAACTATAGTCAGTAATCTAATAGCTTCTTTAACCGCTTCTTCCTCAGATAGCTTTTGATGATTCCTAACAGCTTCTGTCAATTGCTTACCAATCGGCATAGTAGGGTTTAGGCATGTCATAGGATCCTGGAAAATCATGCTGACATCCTTACCCCTAATTTTTCTCATTTCTTTTTCACTGGCTTTTACAATATCTTTATCACCTAAATGTATCTCACCACTTACTATTCTAGCTGGAGGCATAGGATTAAGTTTCATAATAGTCTGTGCAGTAACACTCTTACCACAACCACTCTCGCCAACAACGGCAAGAACCTCCCCTTCCTCTATATCAAAGCTGACACCACGGACAGCCTTAATCTCACCAGCATAAGTATCGAAGGATACATGTAAGTCTTTAACCTGTAATACTTTACTCATCCCACTACCTCCTTAACTTTGGATCCAGAGAATCACGTAAACCATCACCTAATAAGTTAAATGATAACATCGTTAAACTAATGCATATTGCAGGAATTGCTAATTGTGATGGATACTGCTGGAATATTTTACTGCCGTCATTGGCTAGGGTACCCCAACTGGCTAGTGGTATCTGTACACCAAGTCCAATATAACTTAAAAAGGCTTCAGTAAAAATCGCACTGGGAATTGCAAGGGTTATATTAACTATAACAACACTTAAAGTATTCGGTATCAAGTGCTTAAATATAATTCTACCAGGTCTAGCACCCATGACCTTTGCAGCTATAACATAATCCTGCTGTTTTAAACTCATTATTTGTCCACGGACCAGCCTTGCCATACCAGTCCACCCTACCGCCGCATAAGCAATTATCATGGTTTTAACACCAGGTTCCATAACCATCATCAAGAGAATAACTATAATCAAGTATGGAATGCCGTTGATTATCTCAATGATTCTCATCATTATATTATCTACAGCCCCACCTACATAGCCAGAGATACCTCCATATATAATTCCAATAATCACATTAACGAATACTGCTGTAAATGAAATTAAAAGAGAAATTCTAGCTCCTGACCAAACTCTTGTAAAAATGTCACGGCCTAATTTATCGGTTCCAAATATATGAATATGACCATCTACTGGATCTCTATAGCCCATTGGTTCATTGGTATGACTGTAATGCTGCTCACTAATGGTATAAGGTGATACAATAGGTACTATTACAGCCAATAATAGAATTAGCACAATTACAAAAAGACTTATCATCGCTGCTTTATTCTTAGATAGACGCTTCATAGCATCCTTCCAATAGCTAGTACTTGGTCTACTAATTCTTTCACTTTCAAATGCGTTGGTACCAACCCATTCAAAGCGACTTTTATCTATTTTTTCTATCTTGTCTACTTTCTCCATTATATCACTCCTTTCCCTTAGTAATTTTAACTCTAGGATCTATAAAACCATAAGCCAAGTCAACCAATAGATTTGCTAACACTAGGAATATACCGTAGAACAAAGTAATTCCGGATATCATGGTATAATCTTGATCCTGTATACTCATAACGAAGAATTTACCCATACCAGGTATGGAAAATATATTTTCAACAACAAATGCTCCTGTAAGAACAGATGCCGCTAATGGTCCTAACACTGTAATAACTGGCATAATAGCATTACGAACTGCATGCCTCCATATGATCTTACTTTGGGATAGGCCTTTAGATTTAGCTGTTTTAATATAATCTTGTCCCAAAACATCTAGCATACTAGTTCTCATTAGTCTAGAAATAGTTGCTAAAGAACTAAAACTTAAGGCAAAGGCTGGCATAATCTTGCTGGCGAAGGTATCCCAGCCACCAATAGGAAACACCTTAACCCCTGTCCACTCGAAAAGTTTTAATCCTAAGTAATACTGTAATAAAGCTCCAATTACGAAGTTAGGTACAGAAACACCTATAATTGCAAGAAGCATAGTCAAAGAATCCCAGCCTGTACCTCTCTTTACCGCTGCCACTATACCAATAAGCACCCCTGCTATTGTAGCCAATATCAAGGCCCTAATCCCTAATTCAAATGAATACGGAAATGCTTGTGCAATAATATCAGTAACAGGACGGGTATATTTAATAGAAGTACCTAAGTCCCCCTTAAATACATTAGCCACATATATTGCAAATTGTTGTAATACTGGCTTGTCCAATCCATATTTAGCCTCAAGGGCTTTCAAAGTTGCCTCTGGAATAACCTTATTACCTATAAAAGGATCTCCAGGTAAGAGACGCATCATAAAAAAAGTAAGTGCAGTAAGGGTAAGTATCGTTAAAAATGCATAAAATAATCTTTTACCAACATATTTTATCACACATATTCCTCCTTTCTTGTAATCGCATATTAAATCTTAAAATAAGAAAGAATTCTTATCCTATAGCACCTTGAAATGTTAAAATGGTAATGAGCTAAAGTAATATAGGATGAAAATTCTTTATAGTCATATTTCCGCCTAATTCAACAACCACTTAGTAGTATACTATATAAAATGTGCAAAGTCTTGTGTAATTTTTTGCATATAGTTGTTAAATATGGCTATTAATTACCATATATTACCGTTTACTATATTATATAAGTTAAATTTACCATAAGTATTATCTAAAACTTTTGTATAAATATTACAAAGTACAAATGCATAATATGCTAATGCCTATTGTTATAATACCTATTGTAATTATGAATATTGTAATAATACACATTTTAACAATACACAGAATAAGGTGCGGGATAAGATTCCGGGCCCGCACCTCTAAAATACAATATTTTAATAGCTAATTATTTTGCTAATTTAACAAATCTGTAGTTCATATCTTGGAATGCTGATCTAATTACACCAGATTCGATTTTACCACTAACGATATAATCTCTAACTCTCCAGTATAAAGGACCTATAGGCATATCTTCCATAAGCATTCTCTCTGCATCAATTAGATATTGAGTACGTTTTGCAGTATCAAGCTCTTTTCTGGCTTTATCTAGTAATTCATCATACTCAGGATTTGCATAACTGGTATGATTGTTGCCATTGGTTGACTCCCAAACATCTAAGAATGTCATAGGATCATTATAGTCAGGACCCCAACCAGCCATAACTATTTGGAAATCCTTGTTGGTCATTCTTTCTAATCTACTCTTAAATGGCATGTTTTCAACCTTAAGCTCAATACCTAAGTTAACTCTTAATTGCTCTTGAACAAATGCTGCATTTAAAACAGCTGCATCAGAATCATCTGCTAGCATAGTTAAATTAACACTATCTACACCAAGTTCCTCTAAAGCTAGAGCATAATATTCCTTAGCCTTTTCCACATCTACTGTAGGAACCAACTCTCCAACCTGTACTTGGAATAAGGGATCAATATTGGTTATAGCAGGTGGTGTATAAGATGTTGCAGGTTTTGAATCGTTTCTTAAAATAGCATCTGCAAATATTTGTTTATCAACAGCATAGGTGATTGCTTTACGAAGATTTGCATTCTTTAAATACTCATCATTTAGATTAAACTCAAAATACCAAGATGAGCCATCATCATAGTTATGAATTGGATAATTTTCGCCCTTCATCATTTCACGTTGCTCACCGTTGATACTAATAACGTCAACTTCACCAGTTTTAAATGCATTCATAGCAGCGTTGGCTTCGTTAATCATTACCATATGAATTTTTTCTACTTCAATTTTATCAGCATTAAAATAATCAGGGTTCTTAGCCAATACTATCTTATTTTCATGCTCCCATGATTCCATTACAAAGGCACCATTGTATACCATCTTATCTGCATCGGTACCATAAGCTTCACCAAACTGATTATATGCTTTTTCGTTAACTGGTGCGAAAACTCCAAAGGATAACATCTCTAAGAAGTAAGCAGTAGGATTCTCAAGAGTTACTTCTAATGTATAGTCATTAAGAGCTTTAAATCCTAGTTCATCTGCACTAGCTTCGCCTCTATTGTATGCTGCACCATTCTTAAATACATAACCAAAGTTTGCATACTCTGCTGCAAATTCAGGTGTTAAAAGTGCTTTCCAAGCAAATACAAAGTCGTGGGCTGTAACAGGCTCTCCATTAGACCATTTCATACCTTCACGTAATTCAAATGTATAAACTAAACCATCATCGCTAATAGTCCAATCTTTTGCAACACCTTCAATTACTCTGTCATTCTCATCAAGCATTACTAGGTTCTCAAGAACATGACGGAAAACCGTAAAAGATGTAGCGTCTGTAGATACTACAGAAAATAGTTCAGGTGGCTCTGATTGAATATTAACTGTTATTTCATTCTCACCATTTGTTCCAGGATATGGGTTTTCTACTCCGGTATTCGTTCCGGTATTAGAATTATTGTCGTTACTACCATTATCAGAATTATCTTTTGTACCACAGGCTACTAATAATGATATAGACATAATCATAATTAGCATACTAGCCAATAATTTTTTCATTTTCATAAAACTCCTCCTTTTATTCTACACATAAAAAGGAAGTATAGCGGATTTTCATACTTCCTTTGTACAATGTAGTATTTACTATAAACTAAAATTTTAAATACGTCAAGAAGAAAAGCCCTTAATATTTATGCATCATATCTAATATTTAAGCATTCCATAGTTTTCCTTTTGTTGAATTGTTATATATTTTCCCATTTACAATTAGTTTACTTAATATACCAATGTATTCCTGGCCTTTACTAAAAGTAACAATAATTTGATAAAATCATATAATAGCCATAAACAATAGGAGTGGTATCTATGTCCCTTCCTTACAAAATAGGTATTTTCGGCGGAGATAAAAGATATGTATATTTGACTGAAGCATTGCTTAATACAAATCATAAGGTATATGCTTACAATATCGAAAATATGGTAGAGCACCCAGACTGCTATAAAGTCAGCTCCTTAGCAGAATTATTCAAAGAATGTGATATTCTTATCGGCCCAATTCCCATGACTAGAAACCAAATTCACATCACTTCTAATCATGCCACTGAGGACATGACCATAACCAATATAAGAAATCTACTTGAAGAGCGCCACTGTTTAATAGGCGGAAACATTCCGAATTCTGTTAAATTATCTTGTGTAACCAGATCCATACCATATTTTGATTTAATGAGCAAAGAAACCATAACCATTCTAAATGCTATAGCTACAGCCGAAGGTGCTATTATGGAAGCCATCCTTAATAGTCAATCTAATCTTCACGGCAGTAAATGTCTTATTCTTGGTTATGGTCGCTGTGGCAAAATTTTAGCTCAAAAACTAAAGGGCCTGGATGCTTCTGTTACCATAGCAGCCCGCTCTAAGGAGGCCCTAGCCTATGCCTCTGCCTATGGTCTTCAGGTTATGCCTATGGAAGAGATGAAAAACACCCTCTCATCATATCTATTTATATTTAATACAATACCTGTACCAGTTATTGACAAAGACAGTATTGATCAAATTAATCCCAACTGTCTCATCATTGATATTGCCTCAGCACCAGGAGGCACTGATTTTTCCTATGCATCAGAGCGTAATATTAAAGCAAAATTATGCCTTGGACTTCCTGGAAAGGTAGCTCCAAAGTCTTCAGCTGATATATTGTTCAATGAAATTATTGCTTATCTAAAAGAAAGAAGTGATTAAATGACTGTAAATGGCAAAAACATAGGTTTTGCACTTACCGGTTCCTACTGTACCTTTGATCAGATTTTTCCTGAAATAGAGAAATTAATTACAGAGAAAGCAAATGTAACAACTATATTTTCATATCAATCTGCTACGACCAATAGCCGTTTTGGCGATGCAAAAGACTTTTTAAAAAAAGCAGAGAAAATCACATCCAGTAAACCTATTACCACAATTGTAGATGCTGAACCGCTGGGCCCCAATAATATGCTAGATGTAATCGTCATTGCCCCCTGTACTGGCAATACCCTAGCAAAGCTAGCCAATGGAATTACAGATTCTCCTGTTCTAATGGCTGCTAAAGGTCATCTTCGCAACAATAAACCTGTAGTTATCGCCATATCAACCAATGACGCTTTAAGCGCCAATCTTAAAAATATTGGTATTTTACTAAACGCTAAAAACTGCTATTTCGTTCCATTTAGTCAAGACAATTATAAGAACAAACCCAATTCTATGGTTGCACACTTTGAATTAATACTTCCTACCATAGAAGCTGCCCTAGATGGCAGGCAAATACAACCAGTAATCAGGTGTAAATAACAAATAGCAAATAGCAAATATCTAATAACTAATAACTAAATCTAATATCTATTATCTAATCTTTAACAAGGTTTATTATAAACAATTTAAAGGTGCTGTTCCAGTAGATATATAAGTGGGCGCAGGTGTAGCCATAATACACCGTTAGAAGAACACTACTTGAACTTGTGTCATACCCAAAATCTACTAAAACAGCACCTTCTTGCTATACTTAAGTACACAGAATTAGTCTTACTCAGATTTTTCCATGTTAGGTTTTTCCAACTCTACAATAGCAGTCTTTTTCATTGGAATTCTACAGTTCTTATTGCTACCAAATTCAACAATTACAATATCGTCCATTACATCGATTACTACTCCATAGAAACCACTGCTGGTTAGGACACTGTCTCCGATTGCAACTGTTGATAACATGGCCGCCATCTGCTTCTGTTGCTTTTTCTGAGGGCGTATTAACATAAAGTAAAATAAGACACCTAAAAAGGCTAATTGTCCAAATAGCAAAACATAGGACATTGTGCCTGCACCCTCTGGAGCTGTTGCTAATAATGCAAATTTATTCATATATATTTCCTCCTAAATAATTCTATAATTCAATGTTATCAGCATCTTAATCATTGCCCATAACAAATCCTTCTAGTTTTTTCTTCTTATACTCTTTAAAACGTTTCTCTCGAATAGCTTCTCTTATTTCCTCCATCATATGGTTGTAGAAATATAGATTGTGAATAACTAAAAGCCTCATTCCCAGCATCTCCTTGGCTTTAAGTAGATGCCTAATATAAGCCCGACTGTAGGTACTACATGTGGGACATTTGCACTCTTCATCCAAAGGTCTACTATCCAGTTCAAACTTTGCATTCAATAGATTTAGCTTACCATGGTTAGTATAGGCATGACCATGTCTACCATTTCTAGAAGGGTATACACAATCAAAGAAGTCAACTCCACGGTCCACGGCTTCAAGTATATTGGCTGGTGTTCCAACCCCCATCAGATAGACAGGTTTATCAAGAGGAAGATATGGCACTGTTTCTTCTAAAATATAGTACATCTCCTCATGGGTTTCCCCTACTGCCAGACCTCCAAGGGCATAGCCGTCCAAATCCATATCCCTTATCCTCTTAGCGTGTTCAATTCTTATGTCTTTAAATACTCCCCCCTGATTAATACCAAATAACATCTGATTAGGATTGATGGTATCTTCAAGTCCATTGAGCCTCTTCATCTCTTTTCTGCATCGCTCAAGCCAGCGGGTAGTCCTATCCACCGATGCTTGTATATATTCCCTTGTAGCAGGGTGAGGAGGACATTCATCAAAAGCCATTGCTATGGTAGATGCAAGATTTGACTGAATTTGCATACTTTCCTCCGGTCCCATAAAAATCTTCTTACCATCGATATGGGATTGAAAGTATACTCCCTCTTCCTTAATCTTGCGTAATCCTGATAGGGAAAACACCTGGAAACCTCCAGAATCAGTTAAAATAGGCTTGTCCCATACCATAAATTTGTGAAGGCCGCCCATTTGCTTAACTACCTTATCTCCTGGTCTTACATGCAAATGATAGGTGTTTGACAATTGTACTTGAGTCCCTATTTGCTGAAGATCCATAGTAGATACTGCACCTTTAATGGCAGCCAATGTTCCTACATTCATAAATACAGGTGTTTGA
>JAAYPX010000056.1 GCA_012519565.1 Clostridiales bacterium
AATTTTTCCATCCTCTCATCCATTTCAGATATTATCTATAATATAAGCTCTTAATATCTTAAAATGCTCTATAAAATATTTAAAAAATAATCTATCTTAAATCTTATCTTCTATATTTGTGTTCTATCTACACATATATATTGGCTTATATGTTTATTCCTAAATCTTCTACTATAATTCTTCACATGTATTCACTGTATAATACTTATCTATATTCTAAATAAAACTTCTAATATTCCTTATTCTTATACTGCTTTAATTATTACAAACTTGTCATTAACTTCCAAAACCTGTCCCGATATTGATGCATGGATTGGCAGGGATAATTTGCCCTCATCTGCCTGAGCTATTATATCTCCTGGCTTAACCATATCACCCTTTTTAACAATAGGAATGCTTTGGGCTCCTATATGCTGGCTTAATTTTATCTTAACCTCTTTTGTACTTACCAATGTGTCCTGTAAAGGTGCATCCACATTATATGAATTTAATCCTAAACGTTCCACTAGCCTTTCCATTGGAACCATTCTATAATCTCTCATGGGATGAACTTTTCCAGCTTTTATCCCCTTTGGTGCAAGAACACCCTTCTTCCGTAGTCCACTTCTACATTCAGCAACCAGTTTTCTTGGCGTTAATCCCTGGGGACAAGCAAACATTTCACATAATCCACAGGAACTGCAATACATAGTATTAATATAAGTCTCCACATCGGCAGTAATTCCAAAAGATGCATTCTTCATAAATTTATTTGGAGCAAAGGGATGACCTAACAGACGTCTTGGGCATAGTTCTGTACAGTTTTCACATTGACAGCAAGTTGACATGGCCCTTTTCATTTCTATTGAGGTATTGGATAACTTCTTGCGAACTACTGGATTATCCTTAGGTAATACCAATAACCCATTGCTTGTTTTATTAACAGGATCATATCCATTTACTATAGTTCCCATCATAGGTCCACCCATAATATAAACTGGATCATCTATAATAGGTCCACCAGCTAGCTCCACTACTTCTTCTACTGCCATTCCCACCGGCACTTTAACTGTTATGGGATTTTTAACTTCGCCGGCTATGGTTATATAAGTGGAATACACAGGTTCCTGATATTTTAACGCTCTATATATATTTAATACTGTTTCTACATTAAGTACTGCAATACCTGCTTCTATGGGGATGCTTCCCGGCGGTATTACCGTACCCGTAGTTTCGTATATGAGAACAACCTCATCACCCATAGGGTATACTTCCGGTAGCAATTTAATCTCTATATTGGGGTAGGAAGCTAAATTGGATTTTACAGCATCTATTGCTTTTGTATATGTGGCTTTAACTGCTATTATTAAATTAGTAGCTCCTAATATTTCACCAATCGTACCCATGGTACTCATAATCTCATAGGCATATTTTTGAAGTAATTGTCTATGCAATTTTAGCAAAGGTTCACATTCTGCACAGTTAAGAATAATTGTATTGGCCCTTTTATCCATCTTAACATAGGTTGGAAATCCAGCCCCTCCAGCACCAACAATTCCTTTATCTTTTACTATACTTATCAAACTATTTATGTCCATTACTTAAATCTACTCCAGTCCATTTCCATCATCAACAATACCAATTATCGCTGCATCTACAGGGGAAGTCTCCAAATCACATCCAATTCTTGCCGCACTTCCCTGGGCAACTAAAACTACTTCTCCAATTCCTGCTCCAACATTGTCAATCGCCACTATACGTCCTTTTCCCAAATCCATACTTTTCAGTGGTTCTACTATAAGAAACTTAGAGCCTACTAGCTTTTCATTTTTCCTTGTTGCAACCACACTACCTACAACTCTACCTACGATCATGTTCTCACCTACTTAATATTCCTAAAGAAAGTTATTTTATATAAATCTATTTAATTATCCTTACCAATTGGCCACATTGTATCTTAGCTGCATTGGCTTCGTCAGTATCAAGATGCATCTCTGTTGTAAAAGTCTCATGTACACGGATCTTTACTTCATTAAAGGTTGTGCCTCTTTCATTATCAACTTTTACAGATACGATATCTCCATCTTTAACTCCTGCCTTTTGGGCATCCTCAGGGGACATATGTATATGTCTTTTAGCAATGATACATCCTTCTTTTAAATATAAGACTCCTTTAGGCCCTACAATCGCTATTGGGGCAGATCCTTTTATATCACCAGAATCCCTAACAGGTGCCTTAATTCCTAATTTAACTGCATCTGTCATGGAAACCTCTACCTGGGATTCCTTACGGGCAGGCCCAAGGATACGAACATTTTCAATGGCACGAAGTTTCAGTCCAACTATTGTAACAGTTTCATTGGCTGCAAATTGACCACCCATCAACTCTTTTTTCTTAGTTAACTGATATCCCTTACCATAGAGAGTCTCAATATCTTCTTGGGTAAGGTGGATATGTCTAGCCGATACTCCTACTGGCACCATGAAACCTTCATTTGAATTATTAGCACTTAAATTATTAGAGCTGCTTTTACTTGTATCCCCTGTTCTTAGGGCTTCCATTACTAATTTAGTAACTAACTCTACGGTCTTATCCATGATTTCACCTTCTCTAATCCTTTTATTTGATTACAGCTCCTTGTGTTGCTTGTTAGATTACAGCTTATCCCCTTCAAAATACTAAGGAAATCATGTCAAGACAATTGCCCACTATCTTGAACAGGGATGTACTGTAGCCTTTTAAGTACAAGGAGCTGTATGAATTTCATGCATTATTTAAGAATTGGAAGTATTTTCTCCACATCATTATGAGGTCTAGGAATTACATGGGTAGCCACTAATTCACCTAATCTAGATGCTGCACTCGCTCCTGATTCTACAGCAGCCTTAACTGCACCTACGTCACCTCTAACCATAACACTTACTAAACCAGAACCAATCTTCTCAGTTCCTACTAATGTAACGTTAGCAGCCTTTAACATGGAATCTGCTGCCTCGATTGCTGCTACTAAACCTCTTGTTTCTACCATACCTAATGCTTCTTGAGCCATTCTCTTTTCCTCCTTTTTAATATTAACTGTTTCCTTCTGTTTTGTTTTTGTTACATTTTTATCTGTTACTTTCTTATCATCAGCCAAGGGCCTCACCGCCAAACTTTTTTGCACTTAAATGTACCATCTTAATTGTCTCTTCATGGGGGTTAGGTATTACTGCATGAACACATGGCTTCATCGCCCTGCTTGCCGCTGCCTCTACAGCTTCGGTTACAGCTGCAACTTCACCTTGTACTATTACAGTAACTAAACGCCCTCCCATTTTTCTCTCCCAGGTTACAAACTCTACATCTGCTGTCTTACACATAATGTCAATAGCATCAATAGCAGGTATTACACCGGGGATTTCAATAAATCCTAAGGATTTCATTCTTCCTACGCTCCTTCTTTCGCTTCGCTTAGAAGCGGGGAATTTAAGCTATAACAAGATGCGTCTTATATACTAGACTCTTGGAAGAATCTTCTCTACATCTGTATGAGGTCTAGGAATTACATGTACTGCTACTAATTCACCTAACTTGCTAGCCTGAGCTGCTCCAACTTCTGTAGCAGCCTTAACAGCACCTACATCTCCTCTAACCATAATGCTTACAAGACCAGAACCGATCTTTTCTGTACCTATTAAAGTGACTTCAGCAGCCTTTACCATTGCGTCTGCTGCTTCTATTGCTGCTGTTAAACCTCTGGTTTCTACCATTCCTAATGCTTCTTGAGCCATAATCTTATCCTCCTATAAAAACCTATTTTATAAGTTATATTTTATATTAAGTACCTACTACATTCAACTAAAGTTGATTTAAAATTAATTCTTATCCAGCCCGCTTAATCTCAACATCTTCTCAGTATCCTCAGCTGGACTGGCAATTATATGTTTAGTAATAACACCTGTTAGCTTATTTGCTGCTTCCTCTGCCGCCTCTATAGCCATTCTTACATCTTCCACATTTCCACGGAACTTTACCATTACAATAAGTGGAACAGGAAGTTTATCTGCATTGGCGGGCTTGTTACGATCAAAGGCTTCAATAGTAACATTAGCAGCCTTGCAACCTGCATCTCCAGCTAAAAATGCCGCTGTAAGCCCGTATACTTCAATCATTCCTACTGCTTGTGCCATATTTCCCTCCATCTACTGCCATTATCAACTTTATATTTATTCGTTTATAACAGCAATCTTTAGACCTTCCATCCTGAGGTTAGTTTGGTAAGCTTCATTTATCTGCTCCAATGGGAACTTGTGGGTAATTAATTTGTGCAGTGGTAATCCAATACCTTTAGCTCTCTTAAGGAAATCAAAGGTTGTTGCATAATCCCTTAATGTATATACCCAGGAGCCAACCAAGGTAATTTCCTTAGCACACAGGTCAAAGTGAGGATTAATTGATGCATTTCCTCCGTTAACAAAGAAACCAAGTTCGCAAAGACCACCACCGTTACGGATGAATTTATAAATATTTGAATGGGCTGCTGCTGAACCTGTACATTGGAATGCGAAGTCAGCCAAATGACCATCAAATGCATTCTCAACCGCTGCTGTTAGATCCTTGATATCAGTATGTTCCTTAAAGTTAACAGATCTGTTAGCTCCCATCTCCTTAGCAAATTCTAATCTTTGAGCTACACCATCTACTGCAACAATGTTTTCAATACCCATGGTTCTTAGGACCGCTATACATAAAAGTCCTATAGGTCCGCATCCTTGAACCAGAACTCTGCTGTTGAATCTAAGAATGCCTGTGCTCTTAGCTCTCTCCACTGCATGGATTAAAACTGCCGCTGGTTCGATTAAAATTCTAGAATCTAAATCTAAATCACTTACATTAAATACACTAGAACCTTTTCTGATTAATATGTAATCTGCAAACCAACCGTTGAAATGAACATCATCATCTGGTAGTAAGCCGTAAACATCAGCACCGCCGACATTTTGCTTATTTAGGTCGAACATAGTAATATCAGGACTATCCTTGAATATCATAGAGGTTACAACCTTATCTCCAACCTTTAGTGGCTTACCAGCACTATCAATTGTCACATTCTTACCCATCTTAACAATCTCACCGGTACCTTCATGTCCTAGTACAACAGGTATTAGACCAAATGGATCTCTTTTGTATTCATGGGCATCAGTTCCACATATACCGCAACCTTCTATCTTTACTAAGATATCATCGTCGCCAACCTCAGGCATTGGATATTCCTTAAGCTCTATATGCTCAAGCTTTGTTAGCATTGCAACCCTAGCTGTCTTAGGAATACCATTGTTTGTTGCTTCCTTTTTAGCAGAACCAGGGGTATCCTTCATACCTTGTAGAACCTGCTTAACTATCTCTTCTATATTAATTGAATTAATTTCCATTGCATATCCTCCTATTTAATCAAATCAATACTCTGCATAACAGGACTGTATCTTAAACTCCTATCTTATGCAAAAACTATCCGACATTACGCATCGTCTTTGCTTTGTAAAGGTACGAGCAGAAGTTAGTCCCTCTCCAGTTCTGCTGGCTATAGTAAATGTACAGAAACCTTCACCACCAAAACCCAGTGCCGCATAGGAAGGTGCATTCTTTACAAATATCGCAGTATCGATTGCTTGACCAAATTTAGTTAGATTATCCACATTCTTGGAGTGCATATGGGCAGAGTGACGGTTGCCATGCTCTAACCAAACGGCTTTTTCAATCGCATCATCAATATCCTTGGCTCTTACTATTCCTAGAATTGGCATCATAAGTTCTTCTGCAATTAGAGGATTTTCTTTCTCCCCTTCAAAGATTATACAACGGGTATTAGCAGGGGCATCAATTCCAATCATGGAAAGTAGAGTACGGGCATCTCTTCCCACGCAATTTCTATTTAACTTGCCATCCTTAAATACAGTAGCAATCAATCTGTTTTGATCTTCCCTTGATATTACAAATCCACCGTTTTCGATGAGATAATATGTAAGCTCATCAACAATCTTTTCTACTGCAACTATTTCCTTCTCAGCTATACATGGTAGATTATTATCAAATGTACAACCATTGATAATATCCTGAGCCGCTTTCTTGATATCTGCAGTTTCATCTACTAATACAGGAGGATTACCTGCACCAGCACCGATACCACGTTTTCCAGAAGACAGAACCGTTGTTACAACACCAGGTCCACCGGTAGCTACAATAAGAGGAATATCTTTATGCTTAATCATAATATTGCTAGTTTCCATAGTAGGTTTCACTACAGATACTGCTAAATTATTAGGTCCGCCAGCTTCAACAGAAGCCCTATTTACCAGGTCTACCGCAAAGTTGGAAACCTTAGCTGCTCCTGGATGGGGACTAAACACTACAGAGTTACCTCCTGCAATCATACCTATACTGTTACATATAACAGTCTCGCTAGGATTGGTAGATGGAGTGATTGCCCCAATCACGCCAAAAGGTCCCATCTCAATTAATGTAAGACCTCTATCTCCTGACCATGCTGTGGTTACTATATCTTCTGTGCCTGGAGTCTTTTCTGCCACCAACTTATGTTTTAATATTTTATCGCCTACATTACCCATTTGGGTCTCTTCTACACCCATTCGAGCCATAGTTTCTGCATGTTCAATGGTCTTCTTTCGTATATTGCTAATAATTCTTTCTCTGCTGTCCATTGATAAGGCTCTAATCTCTTTTTGTGCTTTCTTAGATGCCCTTATAGCATCATTCATATCTTCAAAAACACCCATAAGTGGTTTTCCACTTATCTGTGGTTCAGTTTGAAGTTGTGCCAATACTTTTCTAACTATGTCTTGTATTTGTGTGTCATTAACTGCCACTATACAACCTCCTATATCCAGATTTAAAGAGAAACTAAGTTACTCTTTATAGTTGTAAGGTTCCTTTTATCGACACCTTATTTTAATCCTAATTGCTCAATTACCTTCTTTGTAATCTCTGCAATTAAAGCGTTGCTATCAGCTTCACCGCTTTGAGAACTTTGACAACCGCATGCATGGCAGCTAGATTGACCATCTTTTGCTCTTTGGCAAAGATCTGCAGGATGCTTACCAGTCATACCAAACTGTCTACGGATCTCATATAATCTTTGAACTTGGCTATCAGATAATTCCTTAGGTCCACCTAGTTGTTTTGAAAGGAATAATAACTGTGCATAAAACTCAACAGATTCCATCTTGTGATAAGCAGATAGTAAAGAATCTGAATACGCTAAAGCTCCGTGATTCTCTAATAATACTGCATCATAATGTTGTAGGTACTTGGATACTGCATCAGGAATCTCCTCTGTGGAAGGTGTACCATATTCAGCGATAGGCACGCAACCTAATGCAATAACAGCCTCTGGCATAATTGGTTGAGTTAAAGGAATACCTGCAATTGCAAATGCAGTAGCATACATAGGGTGAGCGTGTACTACAGATACTACGTCAGGTCTTTCTTTATAAACACGCATATGCATCTTAATTTCAGAAGATGGTCTGAATTTGCCGTTTGCTTGAAGTAGGTTACCATCTCTATCCACCTTACAGATATACTCAGGTGTCATAAATCCTTTACTTACACCAGTAGGTGTACATAAGAACTCATTATCATTAAGTTTAACAGAGATGTTACCGTCATTGGATGCTACCATCCCTCTATTATAGATTCTTTTACCAATCTCACATATCTCTTTCTTAATTTCGTATTCAGATCTCATCATAGAATTTCCTCCTAAATTCACCATTAAAATATTGTTTTTTGGTTTTTGTTGTTTTATCTTTAATGTTAATTATATTTTAACATTGGCCCCTGTATCTGTCAATATAGTTTCCCCTATTTTTTGTTGTTTTTGTTGTTTTTGTTGGTTTTGTTTTTGTTTCTTTTGTTTTTCATTTGTTCTATATGAAAACTGCTAAGAATACAAGTAAGTTTATAATAAAAACAATAAATAGCATTTAATTTGAATATATAGGGACTTATAATATAAATAAGGTACACAGATATAGCCCTAATGCACCCTTAGAAGAATACGCTATACCTATGTACCTGAAGAGATATTACAACACCCTATATATTTTATTATAACTTATTATAAATAAACAACTTTCCTTTTAGTAAACAGTTTTCCATTCACCAATATTATCTTTATCAAATTTAAATGGTGCTCCAAGAAGTATCTCTGTACCCCCATCTGCAGCTTCTACCACTTCGTAGCTACCTAAATCACCAGCATCGAATTTATCCCCAGCAGCTCCTGTGATTTCACCTTTAACCAAGGCTATAGAGGCATGGCCAGCCAAGGCACCTACATCTATAGGATTCCATAGATACATCCAAGGACAGGTACCATTCTCAATATATTCTGCCATTTCACTGGGTAGACCAAGACCAGTTACAATAAGCTTACCTCCCAGGCCCTTATCAGTGACAACTTTTGAAGCCGCTGCAACGCCTACTGTTGTAGGAGCAATAATAGCTTTTAGATCAGGATAATTTTTAATTAAAGCTTCTGTCTCATCAACTGACTTCTGGAATTCGTCATCTCCATAAACGATTTTAACCAATTCTATTCCCGAATATTCCCCTTCTTCCAGCTCCTTTTTCATCCAGTCAATCCATAGATTTTGATTAGCTGCTTGACTAGTTGCACTTAAGACAGCAATCTGCCCTGAACCACCAATCATTTCCTTAGTGGCTTGAACTAAGGTTCTACCTATCTTTTCGCTATCTGCTTGATTAACATGAACCATACGACTCTGAGCGTTCACCGCTGAATCTAGGGAAACTACTTTAATACCTTGGTCCATAGCCTTTTTAAGGGCTGGCTGAAGGGCATCAAAATCGTTGGCTGCTACTGCAATTGCATCTACTTTCTGAGCTATCAATTCATTAATCATAGTTATCTGTCCCTCTGCTGTAGCTGCCTCAGGAGCTTTAAGGATAGCTGTGCCACCAGCTGCCTCTATCACTTCCTTAAATCCGCCGCTTTGCTTCTCCATATACGGATTACCAGCACTTTTAGCCAAAATTGCAAACTTCTTTCCCTCAATACTATCCGCTGAATCTGCTCCTTTTTTACCAGTTTCAGAAGCATTTTTGCCACAGGCTGCCAATACAGAAACCATCATTGCAAGTACCATTAGAAATGCAATAGTTCTTTTTCTTCTGCTCATAAAAACCCTCCTCTTAATATTATATACATAATAGCTTTCGCTACTTGTAACAAAAGATAAGACAGAATCAATCTTGCCCACTTTTCTTTTTTAAGACCTTACCTAAATTCAGATTCGGTATCATTACCGCTCCTATCAGCAAGATACCATTAACAATTAACATAACCTGGGAACTTACATTCACCAGTCCCAGTCCATATCGTAAGAGGCCCAGGACAAATACAGACAGAATCACTCCAGTCATCTTACCTTTACCACCACTGGCTAAAACTCCCCCAAAGACTACCATAGCTATGGCATCCATTTCATATCCTATGGCTATATTGGGTCTGGTGCTTCCCATTCTAGATGTTAAAAACAAGGCAGTTACCGCAGCCATGGTTCCAGTTACTGTATATACAATCAGGCGTAGCTTTTCCACCTTAATTCCTGAATACTGGCAGGTTATTCTATTGTTACCAATAGCATAGAGCCGTCTACCAAAGGCAGTTTTATGAAGTAGAATACCAAAAATAATTGCAGCAATAACAAAAGCAATCATCATATATGGTATATCTCCTATACCACCCCAGTATATTTCACTAAACCAACCAGGGAAATTACCGGATGCCTGATCCTTTAATATAATGGTAGCAATACCCCGATATAGGATCTGAGTTCCTAAGGTAACAATCATAGGTGCTAGCTCTTTATACTTAGTTAAGATAAAGCCATTAATAAAGCCACATAAAGTCCCAACAAGAAGACAGATGATTACACATAGCTCCATAGGTAGACCCACTTTATTATAAGCTTCCGCCATTACCACAGAGGACAGTGCCACCGTAGCACCAACTGAGATATCAATTTCACCAATGATTAAGACCAAGGCCATCGGTAGGGCTAAGAAAGCCTTATCTAAAAATGATGAGGTTGCATTGAGTAAACTACTGACATTCAAGTAATAAGAGGATAGATTTGCGTTTAAAATATTAATTGCGATTAAGAGAAATACTAAAAACCATTCCCATTGCAGAAAAAACTTTTTCCATGTAAACTCTTTTTTATCGCTAATTACTCTAACAGTTTCATTGGTCATCAAATCACCCTCCTCTTTAGATTGTTTTTATGTATACTTCTCTGGGTCATGGTATTGATTATAATTGCCAGTAGGATTACCAATCCCTTTATTGCATCCTGCCAGAACGGGGATATATTGATTAGGGGTAAGGCATTATTGAGAACCCCTAAGGTTAGTACTCCCAGAATAACACCAGTCACAGTTCCCTTACCACCACTTAGGCTAACTCCCCCAATTACACAGGCTGCAATAATATCAATTTCAAAGCCCTGGGCCGCATCGCCTTGGGCTGATGCATATTTTGACAACCATAGTATTCCTACAAGACCAGATAGCCCTCCCATAATGGAGTATACAATTATTTTAATATTATCAATATTAATACCACTGATTTGGGCTGCTTCCGGATTACTTCCAACAGCATATATCCTTCTTCCTGTCCTGGTGTATCTAATAAAATATGCAAATATTATGTATATAACAATAGCCACCACAACCATATTATTGATGCCCAGTAACTTTCCTGTAGCAAAGCGCTTTAGCCCATCAGGTAGTTGATAAGAAGGAACCCACTGATTCTTGGCAATTAAATAGGTTGCCCCTCTATAGGCATACATAAGGCCCATGGTTGCTATAATGGGCATGACCTTACCCTTACCAATGATTAGCCCTATAATAAATCCTAGGATAGTGCCTACCAGGGTACCTAGTATAAAGGATAGCAGGGTTGGTATCTGGGGATTAGAGCGTAGCATAAGGGCTACTGCCATTCCCGAAAATGCAACCGTCGATCCTATGGAAATATCAATACCACCAATTAGCAGTACACACATCATTCCCACTGCCAGTATACTCATCATGGAAGCATTGGTTAGAAGGTCACTGATATTCCCCCAGGTGAGAAACTTACTATTTCTAATCTGAATTAAGGTACAGAGTATAATTAAAACAATAAGCAAACTCATTTCCCTGGAACTAATTAGCTTTTTCCATGATATCTTCTTCATCTTCTAACACCTCATTTCCATGTAATGATTTTGCCATTGCCAGCTCTAGTATTTTCTCCTGAGTTGCTTCATTTCTCGAAAGCACCCCTGTTACCCTACCTTCGCACATAACCACAATTCTGTCACACATACCAATGATTTCGGGCATCTCAGAGGATACCATTATGATGGCATAGCCTTGATTTGCTAATTCTCCCATAATCTCATACATAGCAGCCTTAGCTCCAACATCCACACCCTTGGTTGGTTCATCCAGTATTAATACCTTAAGATCCAGCGTTAAAAGCTTTGCTACTACAACCTTCTGCTGGTTACCTCCTGATAAGGAACTAGCTTTATCAAAGATAGACACCGCTTTTACCCCTAGTTTTTCACTTAACTTTTTCCCAATTTGATTTTCCTTAGTTATATCAATAAAACCTTTATTTTTCAGTTCATTTAAGATGGACAGGGTAATATTCTGCCCGATACCCCAATCTAGAATCAAGCCTTGTTTTTGCCTATCTTCTGGTAGATAACCAATACCCAATTTCATAGCATCCATTTGATTTTTTATCTTAACTTCTTTATTATTAAGGAAAATTTTACCTTCATCCCTAGGCTCTATGCCAAATAAGGTTTCACAAACCTCAGTCCTGCCCGCTCCTACTAACCCTGTAAGACCAAGGATTTCTCCCTGCTTTACATCAAAAGACACATCTTTAAAATATCCAACACAACTTAAATTCTTAACTCTAAGAACTTCCTCTCCGATCTTAGCATTCTTTTTAGGATATAGCTGGGTTATCTCACGGCCTACCATAGCAGTTATTAATTTTTCATTGGTTAACTCATTTACCCCATATGTACCTATGTATTTGGCATCCCTAAATACTGTTACTCTATTACTTAACCTATAGATATCTTCAAAGCGATGGGAGATAAAAATAATTGATACCCCTTCATCCCTTAGTTTTTCTGTGATTTTATATAATTCTTCACTTTCCCTCTTAGTTAAAGCTGCTGTTGGCTCATCCATAATAATAATCCGGGCTTTCATTGATAGTGCCTTGGCAATCTCAACCAGTTGCTGCTGGGCTACACTTAGGGCTCCCATCTCAGTGTTACCATCAAAATTGGCTCCCAGTTCCCGAAGCAAGCGATTAGCTTCCTCATGCATTTGTTTCCACAGAATTCTACCAGTTATACGTTCCAGTTTCTCGTGACCTATAAATATATTTTCAGTAACCGTTAGACTGGGATATGCAGTAACATGCTGATGAATAGTTGCAATACCAGCTTCCTGTGCCTCCCTTGGATTGCGAAATATTACTTCTTTGCCATCCAAAAGCATAGTTCCTTCTTCCGGCCTATGTACTCCAGAAATAATCTTAATAAAGGTAGATTTTCCAGCTCCATTTTCCCCGACTAAGGCATGTATTTCCCCTTTTCTAAGCTGGAAATGCACATTATCCAAAGCCTTGACACCAGGAAAAATCTTCGTGATACCTTTTAACTCAAGAATATTCTCACACATACAGATTTTCCTTCCTTTGTTTTAATATAAAAACCAATAAATTATTACCTAATATAAATCTACCATCCTTATTGCACAAATACTATCGTAAAATATTTTTATTTAGGGTAATTTTATACGATATTTAAAATCTCAGTCTTTATTTATATTGTTATATTGTATATAATGCTATTGTGTTATTGTTTCATTTTATTGAATTTATAATGTATTTAGTTGCTTATAAAATTACCATAGGGAGTGGTTACTATGAAGATTTTGATAGTAGATGATGAAAAGATTACTAGAGAAGGCATTATATCTAGTATCAATTGGAGAAGCCATGGTATTGAAAATATATACGAAGCTGATGATGGTATTAACGGTATTAAGGCAGCTAGGCAATATAAGCCAGAAATTATTATAAGTGATATCAAAATGCCAAGAATGAACGGTGTTGAAATGGCCAAAGAAATATATAATTTTTTACCGGATTGCAGTATTATATTTCTCAGTGGCTATACAGACAAAGAATATTTAAAAGCTGCTATTTTACTTAAGGTTGTTAACTATGTTGAAAAGCCTATTAATACCAAAGAACTGGAAGCTGCCATAAGTAAAGCTGTAGATATTCAACTTTCACTTAGCAAAAACAGGATAAATATTGATATAAATAGCAAATACACCTTAAGTAAGCTAGGCCTACGCTTGATACACCAGAATTCTAAAGAAGAATTATTATTAATCTTAAATGAATTAAACGATATAGGACTTAACATTAAGCCCAACAATTTCTTTATCACCATCCTTATAACCCTAAAAACCCCCATATCATCTTTATCAGAATCTAAAAATACAGAATTTTTATACATATTGGATGAGATAACATCCCGTAATAATATCAAATACATGGTTTCAATAAAAAACGATGAGTATTTTATTATTCATTTTTATTCTGATAGTAATATAAGCGATAGAAAAGTGACAAGCATATGTAACTATTTATCTAGCTATCTACAAAAATCATATAAATATTATATAGCAGCGGGAGATGTTATTTGCGGTATAGGTAATGTATACAAATCATACAACACAGCAGCTATACTACTGCAAAGTTCCTTCTTTTATGAATACAACAGTATAATAACTTCAAATAAAGATTGTGTAGCCAGTCCTGATTATACTCTTATACAAACTCTACTTAAAAGATACAGGCAGTGCCTTAATTCCTTGAACCGTCAGGATACCACAGAAACAATCCACACTATTTATTCCAGTTTCCTAAACAATCAACAATATTTACCTAAGCATGTGAAAGATTTATATTATAAGTTATTTGCTGAGCTCTCCCAAGCAACAGTACAGTTACGTTTATCCACCTTTTATCATTCAGATACCGCCAACATCCTGGATTATATTGTACAAGATTCTAACCTAGTAGATTTACACCGATTACTCCTAGACAGAATAAATCAATTCTTCTCAGCCATAGAAAGCAGGCAAACTGAAGAACATCCTACCATCTTTGCAATTAAAGAATATATAAACAAAAATTATTCCAATGACAATTTATCAGTAAAGGATATCAGTGAATATGTTAATCTCTCCTTCTCATATATATGTACCTTATTTAAGAATGAAACTGGCAAAACTATAAATCAATATCTTACGGAAGTTCGCATAGAGAAGGCTAAGGAGTTATTACAGACCACCATGTCTAATATCTCAGAGATTTCTACAATGGTTGGCTATAGCGATAGCAATTATTTTAGTAAGACTTTTAAGAAATTAGTAGGAAAATCTCCTTCGGAATATAAAGAAAGTTCGGAATAAGGATAAATCACAGGGAGGTATCTTAAGATGTTAAACATAATAAAGAACTTAATAGGTTATTACACCTATGACTTAAAACTAAAAAATAAATTAATTATATCCCATCTTATTCTGACTTTACTACCTATGATTATTATCTCGGCCTTTCTATATAGCCACTTATTAAATATCATTGTTACCAATACCAAAACCTCAGAATTAAGTATGTCCAGGGAAACAGCCACTAATATCGAAAACACCATCAAGGAGATCCATAATATATCCAATAAGATAATTCAACATGAGATGTTCCAGCAGCTTCTTGATCTGGAAGTCCCAGTGGATGATGCCTATCTTTTAGATTCTTTTATTGATACAGTAGAATCTAAAATCGATTGGTTTCTTATAACAGATATTAAGATATATCTTAACCTCCAATATGAAGCATACTATACCAGTCCCCAGTTACCCTATCAAGATGTATTACAGCCAATCAGCACTATTCAAAATTCTTATTGGCACGGGATATTTGCCAGTACCGATCAAAAGACCCTGCTTTGTCCCACTTTATATCTTACCAGTTACGAGAAAGAGCATCTGGGTCTTCTATCTTATACCCGTAAAATCAGCGATTCCCATGGTAACGAACTGGCCTATGTTACAATTTATTTTAATAAAACCTATATCAGCTCCCTGTTAAATAAATACACCACCTTGCCCAGAAGTGCAAAATATATTATAGACAATAGAAACGCCCTAGTAACCGAGACCAATAAAAGTTTAGTTGGAGAATATTTTATTTATTATGAAAATATACCGGAATTAATTCCAGATACCAATAAATTTGTAACTAAAAAAATATCATCTATCAACTGTTATATATCTTATAAGGAGATAATAGGAACCAACTGGTATATGGTGTCAGTAATTCCTGTAAACAGTATTTGGTCCGAAAACAAAACATTATTTATTGCCTTTATAATATCTTATATTGTGGTATTAATCTTCTCATTTATAGTTTCTTTACAACTTTCCAACTCCATTGTAAAGAGACTTTCTAACGTTATAGATATTATGAATTCAGTAAAAGCAGGAAAACTTATTCCCATGGATACACCATACGGGCAGGATGAGGTAGGAGATCTGATTGAATCTTATAATTATATGATTGAGGAAATAAACAAATTATCAGCTTATCACATAAAAGCATCCAATGAGTTACGAACAGCAGAACTGAAAGCCCTTCAAGCCCAGATCAATCCCCACTTTTTATATAACACTCTAGATATGATGAATTGGTTATCCCTAAGTGGGCGAAACCAGGAGGTTTCTGCTTCCATACAAGCCCTTTCCAAATTCTATAAGATGACCCTCAGTAAAGGAAATGTGGTGGTAACCATTAAGGAAGAGTTAGAACACGTCTCCCTATATATGCAATTGCAGAATATGAGATATAATAACCGAATCCACTTTATAATAGATGTCCCAGACCAACTACTAGATTATACAATGCCTAAAATTATATTTCAGCCCCTGGTCGAAAACGCCATTCAGCATGGTATATTGGCCAAAGCTTCAAAAGAAGGCAATATTGTAATTACTGGTTGGATGGAGAATCAGGTATTAGTCTTTCTTATATCTGATGATGGTATCGGAATGCCTGGTGAACTGTTAGAGCAAATCTTTTCTGGAAATGTAGATAGTCCCTCTGGCTCAGGTATAGCAATTTACAATATACATAATAGACTTCAATTATTTTATGATAAAGAAATTGGTCTAACCTATCGCAGTAAAGAAGGGGAATACACAGAGGTAGAAATTAGAATCCCTGCTATCAAGGGAGAGTAGAATAAGAATTTTGTAATAAAGAATATATAGATAAGGATACACAGGTATAATCTCACGCACTGGTACAAGAACACCATCTTGCTTCCTGCGTCAAATAAGAAACATAAAAATCCCTTATTGACATAAGATTACGACTACACCTGTGTATCCTATTTTAATAGTCTCTTATATTAACTTTAATCTGTTAATTATATCTACTATTTTATTTTTAATATACTTACTATATTATTCTTTATAATATAGTAAGTATATTTAATAACAATAATATTTATTTTGACATCATAGAAATCTTAATAAATTACTTTCTCTTAAGAAGAACTTCTTCCTCATATTGCTTAACCACATCTAACCAGTCTTCTTTCTCTGGTACCCCATTAATCTGGCAGAAGTAATTCCATACATCACCGAATGGATATAATTTTAATTC
Organism: Clostridiales bacterium; assembly: GCA_012519565.1. GTDB lineage: Bacteria > Bacillota > Clostridia > Lachnospirales > Lachnospiraceae > Mobilitalea. Next base: position 16,827 of record JAAYPX010000056.1, read on the forward strand.
TTCTTGTAATACCATTAATTTTGTGAATTCGCCATCATTTTGTAATTTAGCTAATTCCTTGTATGGAGTTAATAATGCATAAAGTAATGCTTTTTGCATATTTCTCATACCAGTTACCCAAGCAGCTACACGGTTGATGCTGGCATCAAAGAAGTCTAGTCCAATTAAAACCCGATCTAAAGCGTCATTACGAACGATTTCCTTAGCGATTTCTTTGGTCTCATCATCAAATAGTACCACATGGTCACTATCCCAGCGAACTGGTCTAGTTACATGAAGAGCAACCTTCTCATCAAACAGTAACATAGAAGATAATTTATCGGAAACCACTTCTGTTGGATGGTAATGTCCATTATCCATAAGGGATAGAATACCTTTGTAAGCAGCGTATTTCATACAGAATTCAGCAGAACCTACTGTGTATGATTCTACACCAATACCAAATACCTTAGATTCTAGACATACAAGAACTTTTTCTTTATCATAATCTATGGAAAGAATTTGATCTAAGGAATCTTTAAATCTTGCTCTTGGTGAGTAACGATCAGCAGGAACATCTTTGTAACCATCAGGAATCCAGATATTCATTGCGCAAGGTTGACCAAGCTCTGTTGCAAAATACTCAGAAATTCTTATACATGCTTTACCATGTTCTATCCAGAAGTTTCTAACTTTATCATCAGGACTAGATAAGGTCAAACCTGAATCAGCCATGGAATGAGAGAAGAAAGTAGGGTTAAAGTCAATACCCAAACCTCTTTCCTTAGCAAATTCAACCCATTTTCTAAAGTGCTTTGGCTCTAATTTATCGCGGTCTGCATGCTCACCATCTTCAAAAATCGCATAGGAAGCATGAAGGTTGATTTTATGTTTACCTGGAACTAATGAGAATACCTTATCCATATCTGCCATTAATTCTTCAGGTGTACGGGCTTTACCTGGATAATTACCAGTTGCCTGAATACCTCCAGATAGGGGACCGTCCTGGTCAAATCCCTTAACATCATCCCCTTGCCAGCAATGCATGGAGATTGAAATTCCCTTTAAGGTTTCTAAAACTGCATCGGTATCAACACCAATTCTTTTATAAATTTCTCTTGCGGATTCATAACGTTGTTTTGTATTCATAACATTCTCTCCTTCTACCGTTAAAACGGATATATTATTATTTCATTTTTATTAGGTATCGCTAAATATGCGGTGTGAGCTTATACCTGTGTCCACTGGCCTTATTACGATAAACTTATTTCCTTTACATCAAAGGATTCGTAAATACAAGCCCTTGCTTCTTCCAAACTAGCAAATTCTTTATCTTTAATCATTTGAACTATAAGGTTACCAATTGCTGTAGCCTCAGTAGGTCCTGCATAAACCTTCTTGCCAGTTGCCTTGGCTGTTAATTCATTTAGATAACCAGCATTAGATCCACCACCAATTATATGAATTCTAGAATAAGTTCTTCCAGTAACCTTTTCTATTTCTTTAACAGTTTCACCATAGCTTTCTGCAAGACTGTTATAGATAATAGCTGCCAATTGACCTGGTGTTGTTGGTTCTTCTTGGTTAGTATCTCTACAATATCTCTTAATCTCTTCAGTCATATTAGCTGGTGCCAAGAAACAAGAGTCATTTACATCAACTCTGGACTTAAATCCATCTTCTTTAGCAGCCATTGCACATAACTCTGCATAGGAATAGATATCCCCTAATTCATGTTTAACATTCTGAATCATCCACAGTCCCATAATATTTTTTAGGAAACGGAAGCGGTATTCATATCCTCCTTCATTGGTTAGGTTATGTTCCATACTTAACTGAGAGCAATAAGGCTGCTTACTTTCAATACCCATTAAAGACCAGGTACCTGAACTGATATATAGGAAATCATCATCATTAGCTGGTGCAGCCAGCACTGCAGATCCAGTATCATGGGTTGCAGGTAAGATTACCTGACAGTCAAATCCTACTTCCTCTGCAACAGCCTTAGTTAGGTTACCTACTACCGTACCTGGAGTTGATAGGGGATTAAATATGCTCCTTTTATATCCCAGTAAATCAATTAATTCATAATCCCAGTCCTTGGTGTTAACATTAACCAATTGGGTGGTAGTAGCATTGGTGTATTCTGAAAGCTTATTCCCTGTTAGCAGGAAGTGGAAATAGTCTGGTATCATAATTAAATCCTCTGCCTCTTCCAATATTTCAGGGGCCTGCATCTTTATAGCCATCAATTGATAAATTGTATTGAAAATCTGCTTTTGAATACCAGTTCTCTCATATAACTTCTCCAATGAGATCTTTTCATATACATGTTTATCCATACCATTGGTTCTATGATCTCTATAACCTATAGTATCTCCCAGTATATTAGAATCTTTGTCCAATAACACAAAATCAACGCCCCAAGTATCAATACCCATACTTGTAGGAACTTTACCTAGTTTTTTACACTCTCTCATACCATTTTTTATCTCTTCAAAAAGCTTTGGTATGTTCCAACAAAGATGTCCATTTCTTTGTTCTAATCCATTTTCAAAGCGATAAACTTCTTCTAAATGGATTTTACCATCTACTTTGGAACCCAAGATATGCCTTCCGCTAGAAGCACCGATGTCAATTGCAAGATAGTATTTCTGCATTAATAACATCTCCTTTCTCACTTTTTACAAACTTAGTTTACTATCATATCTATGGTAAAATATTAAGCCTATAACTAACTCTATATTATCATTTTAACTTTAAATTGTAAAATATAAAGGACGGCATTTGATTAAAATACCGTCCTTATTTGCATATATAAGTTTATATATACTAATTATATTTTTTTATGGCTGTCCCGATAGGCTTTGGGAGTCATACCATATTTATTTTTAAACAAGCGATGAAAATAACTGGTATTCTCATATCCTACTGCAGAGATAATATCCTCCACCGATAAGGCAGTGGATGTTAATAGATATACCGCCTGATTTAATCGCTTGGTTTGAAGAAGTTCCTTAAAAGTTTGACCTGTCTGTTCTTTTATTAACCTACTTAGTTGATATACAGATTGGCTTAACTCATCAGCAATTTCTGTTAAGCTGGCCGTCCTATAATTCTCCTCTATATACCTAAGAATCGACATGGTCATATTCTGTTCATACTGTTTAGGATCATTTTTGTCTATTCTATCACTATAATTCACTAACTGCATAAATAAAAGTCCCATGGTCGTTTGATTAATCTGTCTACGATTGGGGTGTTTATTCATTATTGACCACACCATGTTTTCTATCAAGTTTTGCACCGGAAGTATATCCGCTACTTTAAAATGAATATAATCCATGGGGGCTGAATCCCTCATCAAAGTCCCAATGATAAAGTTTCTCAGTATATTTTCTCCCTCAATCATAGAGAAGGCTACATCAAAGAACTCAGGAAGGACTATAAAATTAATAGCAATATCATCATACCCTGCCGGTTTTATCTCCTGGTAGGCATTCTGATTGAGGAAAAGAAGATCTCCAGCCTCTAAGACCACCTCACTGTAATCATTAATTATATGGCTAGTCTGTCCTGAACACATATAGATAATTTCAATATAATTATGTCTATGCTTTGGGAAATGAACAAATCTAGTATGGGGCCGAATATCTATTAATTTTCCCTTCTCTAACATCTTCTTGCTATCAACAACTAGATCTTTTCCAGAAAAATATATATCTTTTTCTACCTTACTATTGCCATCTAGTATAGACTGCTCTTCCTTGGTTATTTGCTTTAATAGATTTAAAAGTACCTCTTGCATAATAATAGCCATGCCTTTCTATAAACCAATGGGCACTTATTTTATTATTTCAATTTATAATAATGATAAAGCCTCTTCGTCTGCAATTATGGTTACATCCCTATGAAGTTGTAATACAGAAGCAGGAACCCTGGGTGTTATAGGCCCTTGTATAACTTCTTTTAGAATCTGTGCCTTCTTGGCTCCATTGACTACCAGCAGTATCTTGCGAGCCTTCATAATACTTAGAATTCCCATAGTATAGGCATATTTAGGTATATCATCATAGGATTCAAAAAATCTAGAATTGGCTTCAATTGTACTTTCTGCTAATTTGACCAAATGGGTCCCTTTAGCAAAATGATCAGCAGGCTCATTAAAGCCTACATGGCCATTTAACCCTAATCCTAGAAGCTGAAGATCGACACCATTTAATGTTCTGATAACATTATCATATCTAGTACACTCTTCTTGGTCGTCCTTAGCCATGCCGTCTGGTAGATAATAATTCTCTGCTTTAATATTAATATGATCAAACAGTTTTGTTCTCATATAATACCTATAACTCTGATTATTATCCGGAGCTAAACCCTTATATTCATCTAGATTAACACTCCTCACTGCCGAGAAATCTAAATCCCCCTTCTGATAACCTTCGATTAGTTCTTCATAAATTCCCTCAGGAGTAGATCCAGTGGCTAAACCCAATACACAATCCGGTTTAAGTATTACCTGCGCCGCGATTATGTTGGCCGCTTTGCGACTCATTTCCTTATAATCCTTAACCTTATAAATGCGCATTAATATTCCTCCTTATGTCGAATAAAATAGGTAATACCTTCGGTACAAATTCAAAGATATTGTCAAAGGCATTATAAAATTATCCCCACTAAAAAATATATCACAAGTTTTTATTCACTACAATAATTTTATGTACTTTCACCTACAATTAATTCTGGTTTAATTAACATGGTTTCTCGCTTACGTTCATTCGGTTTCTCTATTAAACCTTGCAAGCAATCATATACCGCTTTACCATATTTATGATAATTAGAACTTATAGTAGTAATCTTGGTCGTTGTAAGATAGGACTCAGCCACATTATCGTATCCTGTTATACCAATATCATCTGGTATTTTCAGTCCTGCTTCATGAATAGCTTTCATTGCCCCAATTGCTACATAATCATTAATACATATAACAGCATCTGGATAAGGCTTCTCCTCTAGTAATAATTTCATATCCATATAACCTACCTCATATCCAAAACCGCTGTGAACCATCTTGCTAACATCTAAATTAATAGAATATTCTTTAGCTATTTTCACTGCGTATTGTCTCTTCAATGCAGATGGTACGAAGGTATTACCTCCTCCTATCATTGCTATGTTTTTATAGTTTCTAGATGCCAAGTGTTCAATAATTAATCGCATACCAATCTCATCATCGACATGGATACCACAGCATCCAAAATCTTCGGCCTTTTCACTACATAAAACACAGGGTACAGTCTTGTTTAATTCCTTAATCTCTTTGATGTATCGCTTTTCAAGATTTACCTCATCCACACGACCGCCCATAATGACAATACCATCTACATGCTTCTCCAGCAAACTCCGCAATAATTTACTTTCCAGTTGCCGTTCATTCTTAGAGTTAACCAGAATAGTCATATAACCATTGAGGCTGGCCCATTTTTCAAATTCGTAATAAACAGATGCAAAATACATGTTCCCTATATGAGGAACTACATATCCTATGGTTTTCGAAAATCCAGACTGTAGATTTCTGGCGAAGGTATTAGGTTTAAAATTATATTTTTTTACTAGAGCCTCTATATTCTTCTTGTTTTTTTCAGAAACATAACCATTGCCAGAAATCGCCCTGGATACAGTAGCGGAGGAAACCCCCGCTTCTTTAGCTATATCATATATAGTAACTCGCTTTTTTATATCGCTCATGTTTTCACCACACTTATCAGCTAAAAAGTATTCTTATTATATAGGTTTCGTTTAATGTTGTCAATTATCCCACCAAGCCTGAATTCTCTAAGTTTTCCACCAGCCATCTTTGGGCGATAAAATACACTATAAGCAAAGGAATTAGCATAATTAATGCCGCAGCCTGTTTTATCGCATCGAAGGCAAAATCCGAGGCCAGGGGAACATCGTACCATATTTTAACTGCATTTAGTATGAATTCCTTATTGGCAGATATAAAGGTACTAGACAAGATGGTGCTTAGATATGAACCCTTTGGATTGAAGTAATTGGTATAATAAATATCTCCATAATTCCATACAAAGGACAATACAGATACTGTAGCAATAGCTGGAATTGCATTAGGTATCATAATCCTAAAATATGTTTTATAAAAACCGCAACCATCAATCAAAGCCGCTTCCTCTAATTCCTTAGGTATATTCTTAAAGAACTGGCTAAATATAAATATAAACAAACTTTGGTTAACTCCAAAACCAAATACGGCCAGTAGGAATAGGGTAATTGGCTTACCTATTAAATCTATTTCACCAGCGGCAACAAAGAAGTTCATTAGACCAAAGGCAGTAAAATGCTTAAAGTATATGTACTGGGCTAGAAGTAAGGATTGCCTTGGTATAAGAAACACTAGGATAACCATAAAATAAACTATTTTATAACCAGGGAACTTAACCCTCGCCAAAGCATATCCAGCCATGGCAGAGAAGAAAATCTGAACTAACATTACCCCTGCTGCGTATAAAATAGATTTAACCATGGTCATCATCCCCTGGGGCATCAGTAATCTAAAAGCAGCTTTAAAGCTGACCACCGATGATTCTAGGGGTATCCAGATTACATTGGGATTCCCCAACTCTTCAATACTGGAGAAAACAGATGGAACCAATTTAATTAAAGGATATAAGATTACAAAACATATTCCTGTAATAAGGCAGGCAAGGAAAATCCCTAAAACCACACGAGAGACCTTCTTTTTATATAAATATATAACTAATTCCGGTGAATACTTACTGGTTTTAACTTTCATATTTCTTTACCACCCCTCCTAGTAAAAGTAAGGCAATGCCTAGTACCACAACCACATTAAATATATATACTACGGACAGTGCCGATCCTGTTCCTATCTTACTTTGTTCAAAAGCAAAGCTATATACTTCTTGGGCAATAGGAGAAGACAGGAATAAGTCTACAATAGTATAGATTACTACAAAAAGCGTTATATGCATTATAGTAGGAATAGTAACCTTCCAAAAGGTCTCATATTTTGTTGCCCCTTCAATCTTGGCCACTTCATATAAGCTGGGACTAATGGATTGTAAGGCCGCTAGATAAACCAATGTCTGAACACCAGCCTGGGAGATTACTTCAAAAATATTATTTACATATTCGATTACTGGTAATAATATATCCATCGGTATATCTGTATATCTATATAATAAGACCGTTACATAACTTTCACTAAAAAGTCCCACCTCTGCCTGGGCCCATTCACTGCCAGTGGTTATTGATAATGCTGAACTTACCACATCCAATCCAAGTACTATGGGCAGAAAGAAGATTACACGGACAAGCCCCCTGCCTTTGAATTTCATATTAGCCAGTAAAGCCAAAAACAAGCTAAAAATAACTATTAAAGGAGTGTTCGTAAGTATAGCCATATTCTGATCAGTAAATAATCTGGCCATTGGTTGATAGGTAGTAGTTACCTCTTTACGGAATAAATCAATATAGTTTTGAATTCCATTAAACGTAAATTTCATACCCCCAGCATCGTGGACACCAACTATATTCAAGGAATAATAAATGGTATTAACAAGGGGAATTGCAAAGAATATCAGAAAACCAATGAGAAATGGCAGTACAAATATAAATCCATTGATTTTCCTTTTAGTTGTATATTTTAAAGATCTTTTTTTACCCTTCATCTCCATCCTCCTATTCCACCTCTATTATGTAATCAAGGGGACCAATCGTATAATCTCCAATGCTTACAGTTCTGAGGTTATAGTTTGTTATGGCACTAACCCCTCCCTCATAATCTGTCCGATAAACATTCTCCATTAACATGGTATGATTTACAATCTTGCCCGAACCAATCATTTCCCTTACTTCATTACATTCATCATATACTTCTTTGATAACATCCTTCCAATTATCGTACCTAGTGGAATAGTAATGTGTATATGAAGAAGCCTTAAGGATATCCTCGCTTTCCTTGGTAATAGTAAACTTAGGATAAGCCCCCAGTTCCACTGCTTGCAGAATATAATATTCCTTCTGATAGGAAGACATATTAACATTTTCCGTTGTAAATTGTACTAAACCGTTCATAACCAATTGTCTAAATGGAATAGTTGCTGCAAAAGTCGCATAATCACTACTTTCTCTTGAAATCTCCACAGCATACTCTCCATAAGGTATATACTTCATAAAAGGATCATAAAGGGCTAATTTTTTCTCCTGGGACAACTTAATAAGATTATCATTAAGGATATTCATAGCATCATAGGTACCCACAACATTGTTAAATTTATAATCTGAGTAATACATATTAGCCAGATCAGGTATGTATAAGGCATCATATTCACGGGATGCTTCAATAAATTTATCTACTACTCCATTTAAATAATGGGGAGATATAATATAGTAATAATGTTGTCTTAGGGTCTTACCGCCATCTGCAATACCAATAGTGGGAAGATACCCATAAACAGTTACAGGGTTATTGGAATAATCATAGGCTGCATGGAGTTTACGATAAAAGCCACTTCCCCCATCATATACTCTGGATAAGGCCACCTCCAAAAACATGTCTATCTTCCTATTGCCCACCAAGGCCATTAGCTGCTTTAAATCCTCTCTTGATCCATTATCTGCTACTAGCTTAGCATCGGAGTTCATTCTATTTCTAGAGCCTTCATTAAAGACTCCAGAATAATGAATTACCATATCTCTACTACCTAGGTCTTCTATAATACCTATTAAATCCCTATAAGTAGTCATAGAATAATTGGTATAATAGGGAACCCCTAAGAATCGTTTGGTCAAACTCACAGTTCCAACTGCCTCCAGATATACTTTGGCATCTCCTTGATAAGAAAGGACCATCTGCGGATTGTTCTCCAGTAAATATTTCTGATATTCCATAGCCATATCATAGTAGGTTACAGTCTCAGGGAATAATTTATAGCGTACAGTATAATCTACATTCATCATTCCCGAATCTACCAGATAGGTAGCATTATTATCACTATAGGGGCCATATACTTTAACCTTGCTATATTGACATGTATCAAAGGAGGCAAATACTTTGTTATACTCAGACCCCACATCCTTATCCTTACTTCCTAGCCTTACATGGATATATGAGGTCTCAGCTCCTTCTTCTATGATAGCCATAAAGCCATGGCTTGAATTCTCATCCTTGCCATAGGTCATACCATATACAGGCATCATTAATTCTTCACCATATTCTGGAGCAAAGTAATAATCAGAGTAAAAGTCATTATTATATACTGGTCTTTTATATTCAGGTATTGTAGGCTTATAGGTATTTAGTTCAAATAAAGCCCCTGCTCCATCGGGAACAAAGATATAACCATCCTCATAATCTGCAACCTTAGTAGCGCCAAATCCTGGAAGAACCTTTATATTCTGTATGGTATAAAAGGAGTTATAGGATACCATCTCATAGGAAGGCAATCTAACCACTAAGTCATCCCCGTCCAATACCACTTCTAAGGTTATTAAAAAGGAGGCCGGCTCTACCACTGCAAATGTAAGCCCAAAAGCATCGCAATCTTCGATAAGCATCTCTTGGGTATAGTCCAGCAGTCTTGCTACTTCAATCATTTGATTTACTGCACTGGCTGGCGGATTACCTGTATAAGCAAGAGCATAACACTCTTCCGTTAAACTTCTTTTATAAACCAGTCTCATTGTCTGCTTATATTTATCAGCCTCTTCTTGCTTTAAAGCACCTGTTGTCACCAGATTATCTAAGCCTTCCATAAACAACACTTCAAATCTTTCAATAGGTAGTTTCTTAGGGTAATACTCATAGAAACGCCTAGATTCTCCTTCATTTATATGCATTTGTATTTGAACACCATTATCAATCTGATACATTTTATATGTATTTAACATGGTACAATAGGTATAAGAATCCCATTCGTATATATTATTATCTTCTCCTAGATAAGATATGGTTAGTAAAGATAGCTCAGTACCTAAAGGCTCCTTAGGCATAATGGCATTCCACTCTTTACCACTTTTTTTATCAAGTACTTTAATATTCATGTTTTCAGTATTAATAAACAACTGCTTATTGTCATTATCACCAACCAATACCTCTCCAGCTTCGATACTTATTTCTTCAGCTACTGTGGATAGGGCTTTCCCTTGAAAAGCAGGTATTTCATTACGTTTTACTTTTAAGACAGGTATGGCCCAAATCGTAAGAAGAACTGCTATTACCAATAATATGGTGGCAATTAATTTGCCTATTAGATGAGTACTATAAAATTTCTTAATATACTTTGGCACTTTATGTAATTTATTCTTCAAATTTATATCCCCTTTCCGCCTTGTTTAATCTACTACTCCTATGCAAACACCATTAGTACAGCCTCCTCATAAATTCCTGGCTAACGGAAGAAACAAAAAGAACTATTTTTTCCATCAGGGTGAAAAATAAGACACATAGGAATACAATAATTACTGCAGATACAAAAGTTGCTAATATTGTGAGAAGATTGATACCAAAAGTATATTCATGTATTGTGCAAAGCCCTGCTATTAATAAGAAGACGAACCAAGCAAAGGCAAACCCCTGTAAGGCCTTAAGAATCATTATTTCTTCTTCTATTACAAAATTGCTAATAAATACTACGGCAGTGTTAACAACTATTACAGGGACTAAGGAATAGCATAGTACTATATAAACATCTTTTAGATTACCTTTACCGTTAAATAAAGTTGTTACTGTCCAGTTGCTTACTGTAAATAAAATAAGTATAGACAATGAGGATATAAATATAGATATACTATTCATACCATGGATATAGTTGTAATTCATAACAAATCCAGTGTATTGGTAGGAAAAACATTGCAATAATCCATATAATATTAAGATTATATTGGCAAGTAAAGCACTTCCCTTTTGACGAAATTTTATTTCATAGAAGGCATCAAATGGATGAAATATTGAATGCTTTAAATAGTGTAGCTTTTGTTTCATGATGTTTTCCTACCTCCCTTTTTATGATATCTTATCTCTGATATTACTATAGCTCCAATTACCACCACAAAAATTGCCATAACAATTCCAAAGTTCTCTTTAAGAACTTGACTGCGATAACCATTATAAGCTTTAGAATAAAACTCTCTATTATCACCTAATTTAAAATAATACATGGCCATCTCATAATCATCTTTCATCAGATAATTCTTACCGATTCCTGTATAGGCTATTTCATAATTGGAATTTAAACGGATTGCTTCCTTAAAAAGTTCCAAGGCTTCATCCCATCGACCATAGTAATATGCCTCGCTGGCTCTTAAAGCAATCCTTCCAAAATCTGTTGGTGTTAAAATATAAACGCATTTTAACATACTATCTGAAACAAGCAATTTATCCCCAAGCCATGCAATACCGCTAGGCATCTGAAACTGACCTTTTAGTTTGCCTTTAGATCCAAAAGCATTGAGCATCTCCCCATCAAAATTATAGAGAAATATCCTTCCTCTCTGACGATCTACCACTGCATAAGTTCCATACTCTGTAACCGCAATGTCAACAAACTGACTGTTCTCACCCCACATAGTGTGGATGTCACCCATAACTGGGGTATTTCCTACCTCTCGTAGCACGTTTTTACCGGCTGAGTTTAGGCGAAATACCATATCCTCAGATGCCCCATCATATGTAACAGCCATAATAAATCCTTCACCATCTAAGGCTATATTGTTAAAAGCAGGAGCAAAGGTCTTGGACATCTGGGCTTTCTGTTCATCACTGGCTATAGATTTCCAAAAATAATCAATCAGATTAACCCGGGGAGTTGTCACACCAAAGTACCTGGAGAAGGATCCGTCCCCATTTAACTCTATAATTCCTTCATAACTAGATTGGACTACTACATAAATCCTATCTGCATGATCCACGACTATCTTAGAAGGTTTAAATTCTGTTACACCAGTCATATTGGCTGGTCTTTCTATGATACGTTTAAAGGTGTATTCATCGCTGTCCAGTACTACTATACGATAAGCCCCTGTATCAGCTATATATATTTCCTTATTCTTCTCATGAACAAACACTCCTTGGGGAGAGGTTAATATTAATTGATTACCTGTAATAGCATCGGTTACAATCTTACCGTCAGCCCCCCGTATAACTTTTAAGGATCTCAGAAGCTGCCCTTCTTCATCAAACACATTTACACGGCTCTCTAGGGTATCTACTATGAAAATGCGCCCATCCTTACTGGCACATACATCATCAACTCCCAATAATTTAATCCCTTCTAAATTACTTTCATCTATTACCCTCTCCAAAGTAAAGGCTGCAGGACTGTCCAGAGCATTGCCCCAAAAGTCATAAATATAGCCATCATACACATAACTAGAACCATCAGAGGCATCTGCCTTAATCGGTGCAAAGAGTATCAACATACATATAATTATTACTATCTTCTTCATCTGCATCACCCCTTATCCTTTTATTCCAGACGTTGCCATGGTTTCAATAACGTTACTTTGAGAAATTATAAATACGGTGACTGGAACAGACAGCATTATTAATGAAATAGCAGAAGAAACACCGGTTCTGGCTATACCTCCACTAACTAATTGGGACAAAACATAACTGACAGGTTTTAGTTCTTCTGAATAGATAAATATACCCCCCGTTGTTCCCCACATTTGCTGGAAAGACAATATAACTAGGGTTATCCAAGCAGGTTTACATAAAGGCATTACCACTCTCCAATATGTCTTAAACTCACTGGCCCCATCTATTTTAGCCGCCTCAATCATCTCATCTGGTACTTGAACCATAAAATTTTTCATAAGATAAAGTCCTAATGTGGATCCTACTGCTGGTAAGATAACCGCCCAATAGGTATCCACCAATCCTAAACTACTCATAATTAAATAGTTGGGTATGGCTGTAACTGTACCATTAAACATTAGGGCATAGACAATAATATTATTCATTAAACTTGCCCCTGGGAATTTATATTTGGAAAGGGGAAAGGCTGCCATAGATCCTAACAAAACAGTCCCCACTGTTCCTAGGCCTGTTATAATAGTTGTATTAAAAATATATCGGGATAAAGGTATCCTAAAGGTTTCTACTATAGTAGCTAAATCGTGGAAATTGTTAAGGGTTGGGTTATCCACCTTAAGCCTAGGGGGAAAGATAAATATTTCACTTAAGGGCTTAAAGGCACTAACTATAGTATAGATCAGAGGAAAAAGGCTAAATAACCCGAAGAAACCCAGTATTATAAAGAGGCTAATATCACCGCCCAGGCTACGGTTTCTTCGTCTGATTTTCCTGGTTTTAATTTTCGTAACTATTTTTTTATATAATTGCATATTTACCTCCACTCTTACTTATTCTTCAAATTTACCAATTATCCAAGCTTACGAAGCAGCTTTTGAACTATAATATTAGAAAAAACCATTATGAAGAATAACAAAACTGCAATTGTACAAGCATATCCCAATTCATACCTGACGTTGCCATAGTCATGAAGATGAGTAAGAATGGTATGCCCTGCATAATTTACCGAAGGAAATCCAACCAGATCAATGGATATCTGAGCTACTGACAGTGAACTGGTTATCTGCATAACAGCACCAAACATCAATTGTGGTTTCATTGAAGGCAGTGTTATATACCATAATTCCTGCCAGCGGTTTTTGATCCCCTCCACTGCAGCACATTCATATAGGGATTTATCTACATTCTGCAATCCCGCTATAAAGGATAAGAAACTGACACCTAAACTAAGCCATAATTGAACTACAATTAGAATGGGCATAATATAATCGGCTTTTTCAAACCATAAAACGGCCTGTTGGGTAAAACCCAATTTCATAAGCCAGGCATTGGCCCAGCCATAGGTATCTGATGAGAATATTAACTTCCAAACCATATATGCATTACCTGATATAGATGGTGCATAGAATACCAAGGTCATAATCGCCCTTGGTATTCTTGGAAGTTCATTAATCAACCAAGCAAACAGGAAACACATAATATAGCTTATGGGCCCTGTAATTAAGGCAAAGACCAGGGTATTTTTTATAGCAATAAGAAAGACATCATCTTCAACAATAAGATTAATATAATTATCAAGTCCTACAAAAGTCGGTAATTCTACCATATTAAAGGAAGTAAAACTTAAGTAGATAGATAGAATTACTGGTAGGAAGGTAAATGTTATAAAAATAATTGCAAAAGGAGCGACCATTAAATATTTATATTTATGGTGTTTCCATGCCAAAGCAAATGATTCCCTATTCTTTTTCACAGAACTATTCCTCCAATCTGTTGTATTCTCATTTTGTAATACTCAGGATACTAATTATTTAGTTACCAATAAGGGATTAAGACTTAGATTAAACTCCATACGCTTTTTATAAAGCTCTTTATCTATAGCTTTAATATTTAGATAAAGCGTCTCCCTAGGATTTGATAGTTCAGCTACTACTGTATTAAAGGCATACTGTATCATTCTAGCTGTCATATAATTACCTGGAACAGCCTGAAGGCCTATATTATGCTCCAACTGTCCCAATAACTGCTTAAGCTCTGCATTACTCCAGGGTAACATACTAATTACACCAGGATCTGCTGCAGCATATCTAGCAGCGGTACCCATGATAGCCTCTAGGGTATTGGCATATTGCAGTTGGGAATCAGTACTAGTCCACCATTTTAAGAACTCCCATGAGTCATCCAAATTCTTGCAGCCTTTCATAATTACACTTTGTACAGTGTCTGCTATGTATGTTCTATCAATAAATCCATCTTCCTTTTGAACACCAGGTAGCGGTGCAAAGGACCATAAACCTTTTATCTCAGGAGCAAATATCTCCAATTGACAATAGGTGGTATAATTGGTAATTCCAATAGGCATCTCTCCTGTACGGAAGCGGTTGGAGAAATCAGCACTAACAAGTAAACCATAACTGGTATAAAAATCAGTAAAGTCCTTAAAGGCAATCATAGCTTCGTCGTCATATAATGCACTACTAATACCATAATCATTACCTTTACCCCGATATAGGTCGCCTCCATATTGATAAACCATGGAAGAATATAAATTCATATTGCTGGGAAGATAAAAATCATAGTTACTCTTTTTAAGAACTGGTATCATCTCTCTTACATCATCCCAGGTATTGGGTATAGTTAATCCCAACTCATCCAGAATATCTTTACGGTAAAATAGCATCATAAAGTTTTCTTGCTCTGGTAGACCGTATACACCACCTTGGTACATAGCACATTGGATTGCACTTTCATGGAACTTCTCAGTCACTTCTTCAAAATCATCAAAGATTGTTAAATCAGTTATCGCATTACGCATTGCAAAATCCTGTAAAGTTCCTTGCCCAAGGCCGATTACCACATCAGGTCCATCACCAGCAAGGGCCGCCCTTAAGACAACATCCACTGGTATTAATTGTAGATTCACCTGAATACCGGTATTAGGAGAGAAGGATTCATCTATCATATTTTGAATAATTTGTGCCTGCTCCCTACCGGTAGAAGCCGATGTAGTCATCCAGACCTTAATTGCCTCATCAGAAACAACTTCATCTGCATCTATCTGATTACTCTTTACAAAAAATGTTGAAAAGAATCGTACCACACCATAATATATACTTTCAAAGATATTATCCTTTGGTTTTGGAAGAGACTTAAGATCTCCGCCAATTATCACTGCATCTATCTCCAGAGGCATCTCAGATATACTAACTAGCCAAGTACCCAGTGCTGAGATATTATTTTTTAATTGATTTAATTCCTCAATAACACTCTCAGGATCATCCGCAAGCCATGCAGCTTCCATGGCCATCTTTTCAAGTAGACTGGTATTTTCCCCTTTTTCACCGGTGATTTCCACCATGGTATCTACCAAGTTAAACAGACGCTGACTTTCATTTTCCATTGTTTCTACAAACTGGGGTATTTTTTTTGTAATTTGATAATCTATGTATTTGTATGGTGTTTGTCCTGTAATTTGAATAACTTTTAAATATAGATTATTGAGCTTTTGCATACTATCTTCAACTTCATATAGGATACCTCCAAGACCTCCTAGAACATTTTCTAAGGTAATAGTATTGGCACCCTTTTTAAGATAAAATAGATAAGGTTCTCCCTTTTCATCGGCAATCGTATAATTGACCATATTACTGCTATATCCAAAACCAATGGAATTCATCTCCTGGTAGGGCACCTCACCGTTAATATATAGCCTTCTATAAGAAGTAACCCCTCTTTGTAAGCTCTGTCTCCCCTTAAAAGTTATTGGATATAAGCCTTCTTCTTCCACCTCAATTACCCATGTAATTAAATCTCCTGGTTGCTTCCAGCTATCAGCACCTATGGTGTTATAAACTATACGATAAGGATGGTAAGGAACTAACCTAGAATCAGAATAATTAGTTTTTATATTTATAGAAGGAGAGCTTTTTTCTATAAATAAAGTACTCCCTTCTGAACGTTCTGCTTGACTTATAATAATATCATCATTTACAGGATAATTATTTTTCAAAGTATTAATTTTACTCTTATAAGAATCAGGTTTATCAGCAGCTTTAAATACAATGCTTGTATATTGGATTGGCTCTTTAATTACTTCAAAGGTCAATGTATGTTTACCCTTGGACAGATAAAATAGTATCGGCTCCCCAACCCTTCTATTATAATCTTCAATAAATACCTTGGTTTCTTTATATATTTCCTTAGCATTGGGCCTGATTTCATTCTTATTTTTAG
This sequence comes from Clostridiales bacterium, assembly GCA_012519565.1. GTDB lineage: Bacteria > Bacillota > Clostridia > Lachnospirales > Lachnospiraceae > Mobilitalea. The sequence goes on from JAAYPX010000056.1 coordinate 33,616, forward strand.
TAATTATTGTTTCATCGGACCACCAACGTTTAAATACTATCTGTTGTAATCCATCATGGCATATTACACCATCTAATAAGATTTTTCTTTGAATATCGGAATAAGTCCCTGGCAAGGCAATATATCCCACTTCCAGATTATAAAATCCTGCTTCTTCAACATTAAAATCCCAACTAATTGATCCGCTGGCTCCCGTCAGCAGACCCTCCTGCCCTATTTCAACTTCCATATCCTCATGGGCTGTATATTTACTTAAATCAATAACAACTTCTCCATCAGCCAGGGTACCGTCAAATTCATTATCTTCCAGATACTTCTGATATGTTTCCTCATAAAAAACTTCCGATAATACTGGCACTGCATAGAGCTTTGAGGCTTTGCTATTCTTTGATATAAAAAATATAGATGCAGAAACAGCACCAATTACAAGAATAGCTAATATATAAATCCTCCACTTTTTTCTTATTATCATCCCAATCACCATGCCTTTCATCAAAGCCTTTATTCTTTTACTCTGTTGGAGCAATATTCTATCTTCTTGTGGCAATTTACTATCGAGAACAATGACTTATCAATACCTTTCTTACGCACCATGTGCTTCATGTGAACTGAGTTCCCATGGCAGAGTTTTATGCTTGGTAGATATTACCAAGGAGTTTCTATCAAGAAAAAGAAGGTGCCCCACAGGAAGGACTTAGGGACACCCTCTATAACCGACATAGCCTGCGGTTTAAGTATTACTTATACTTCAAAGAATTATAAATATAGCAAATCATTAATAATTATAATCTACTCCTCACCGGCCTTAACCTGTACTTTGATAGTTACAGTGGTTTCATTACCAGCAAAGTCTTTAACTGTAAGTGGTAGGTCATATTCTCCAGGTGTAGTTGTATCAAGGTCTGATAGGTCTGCGGTGACATTGCTCTTAACATCTATACCATCTGCATCAACAGCACTTTCCACAAAATCTCCTGCCCAATTAATTTCTGAAGTATCTTCATCTAATTTGATTGTGCGATATTCAGCCTTGATTTCTAAGGTTGGAGCTGTTTTATTATCTGGATCATATATATTTACAGTAACATTTCTACTTGCTTCGTTGCCTGCAGCATCTTTAATAACTGCTTTTAGACCATTATTATATACACCAACTGCACTAAAGTCTGTGGCAGAATAATCGTAACTAGCAGTAGTAGTATCAAGTACTCCATCCACGGCATCCTCAGCAGTAAAGTAAATTGACCAATCTACAGTTGTAGGATCAGTACCCTTAGGTAAGGCTACAGTTTCTTCTTGATCAATACTTGGTGCAATATTATCATGGATTTCACCACTGGCAAGAATTGTTTCCATATCGTTAATAACCTTAGTAAATTGATCTTTGTTAGCTGCTATGGCGACATCATATGCTGGCATACCTTCAATTCCATAAAGTCCCTTACCAAGGATTACATCCCAAGTACCTCTAACGCCAATCAGATCAGCATAATCATTAGCAACACACTTACTTGCTACATATTGGAAAGACTTAAGTACATTATCACCATACTTCTCATTGAAAATATCAAAACCATAGGCTGCTGCCTGATTAGCTGCTGCTTCATTTTTATAATTTACAATATTACTTACTCCGCCATATACTTCATAATAGGTCTTCCAATATAATCTAAAGAACTCTAATGCTAGCTGGGTTTTCTCTTTGGATACACCCTTAAGAATTGCAATACTATCACCAGCGGTCATAACTTGGCGGTAATTCTCATCATCAAATGGCATATCATCTGGTCTAGGATATGCTACAATACCAATAGCCTCTCCCCGGTCAGCAGCCGCTGAAGCCGAACCAGTAATCCACCAGTCAGGACAATCTGTAAATACAGTTCCGCCATCCTGGAAATCAGACCCCCCCTTGGTCCAAACTGGGATATAGCCGTCACTATATGTACCAGGGTCTGTCATAAGTCCCGTATTTTTTAAATCAGCTATAAACTGAGCTGCAGCTATGGATTGTGGTGAATCTATCTGCAAACCATTTACGCCATAGATAGCACCGCCAGCTGCATAGGTGGCTGAAAGGGCGGCAAAACGCCAGTCTGTTTCATAGGCCTGGATTGTATCATGGGCACATGAATCTGGTGCAGGAACATTGGCATAGTGAGCTTGGATTTTAGCCAGATAATCCTTAAAGGTACTCCAAGTCCATTTACCCTCGAAGAATAAATCGTGAGGATAAACAGTTTCCCCTTTATCATTCTTTAAAGAGTCAACCTGTTCTATCATTGTAATGTTATAAAGAAGAGGCCATCTCTGTACAAAAGTCTGTTTCCATGTTAAGAAATAATTATGTCCATAAATCTTGTCATACCACATCCATGAATATTCATCATCTTCATAAAGATAAGCATACTCATCTAGTTCTTGAAGGATATTCTGGGCTAAAATTGTGGATTCTGCGCCACCCCAGATACCTGCGATATCACATACAGGGTCATTGGCTAAAACACTGGTAATCAATTCACTTCTAACGTCTTGAACATATTGAACATATTCAACCTCAACATTAAGTTCTTCTTTTACCTTCTCAAGCGCTGCTAAAGCCGCTTGTCTAGAGGCTTCGTCCATAGTGTATTCACCAGTAGCTTCATCGACCCAATAAGGATCAAGATTACTCATATTGTGCCAGCCCCAACGTATAACAGTCGGTTCTTTTGCTGGAGCTTCTGTAGGACTTGATGCGACTGCGTCTGTAGGAGATACTTTGCTGTCATTATTACTGTCATCGTTTTGCTTAGTTTGGTTATCTGCAGGGGTATCTTTATCCTTTGAACAACCTGTCATAATAGACATAACTAGCACTAAAGCTATTCCTAAACATAATAGCTTCCTCAATAATGCTCTTAACATAAAAACATTCCTCCTATCTAAATCTCAAATTAAGTAATCTCTATAATATGTATATTGATTACCCGCGGTTATTATTATAAATAATAGATATTTATTTAAACATGTAACCGATTACATTTGGTATTATATTATAGAATGGTAGTAGTTGTCAATATTATTTATTGGTAAATCGGCTGGTATTTTTAAAAATTTCTAAATTATTTTATAAAATACATACATTTTTCAAAATAATATCTAAATTGATAATAACTTATCCCTTAATACCCGTGGAGGCAATTCCTTCTACAAAGTACTTTTGAAGTGATATAAATATTATAAAAACAGGTATAAGAGATATTACTGAAGCAGCCATTATCAATCCATATTCAGACGAGTACTGGCTGATGAACATACGCAGACCTATTTGAAGAGTTTTCTTCTTCTCTGTTTTTAGATATATTAAAGGCCCTAGAAAATCATTCCATGTATTTACAAATGTAAATATGGTCAAAGTTGATATTGCTGGTTTTGATAGGGGTAACATAATTTTGGCATAGATCATATATTCTGACATACCATCTATTCTAGCTGCTTCACAAAGTTCATCAGGAACACCTAAATAGAATTGACGCATAAGAAATACCCCAAAGGCTGAAAACGCTTGTAGACAAATAATTGCCAAATGGCTATCATTTAGACCAAAAGAACGCATCATCATAAATTGCGGAACCATATATACCTGCCATGGGACTGCAATAGTTGCTATGTATGCTAAAAAAAGTTTATTCCTATGTTTAAAATCCAGCTTGGCAAAGGCATAGGCCGCAAAACTACTGGTCAATAGTTGTAGACCAGTAACGATTATTGTTAATTTTGCAGTGTTTTTTATAAAGGTAAGAAGGGGTATTTTAGTCCAAATATCAATATAATTTTGCCATCTTGGGTTTTCTGGAATCCACTGGATGGGAAATATAAATACATCTTTATCTAATTTTAAAGATGCCGATAGCATCCAGGCAAAAGGTATGAACATAAGAAATGTGATAAATAAAAGAATAGCATATATAAAAATTCTATTTATTTTAATTTTCTGAATTGGCATATTATAATTCCCTTCTCCTCTAAAATGCTGTTTAGAAATTACCATACTTTTTTTCACCCCTAAACTGAATTAAGGTAACAGTTAACACAATAAGAAATAAAACTACAGCAATTGCACTAGCGTATCCTAAATCCCAGGACCTAAAGGCTGTTTCATAGATATGATAAACTAATACCAAGGTTGAGGTTCCTGGGCCTCCTTGAGTTATCATATAAACTTGATCATATACCTTAAAGCAATTGATTGTTAGGATTACAATAACAAAAAATGTTGTAGGCCTAAGCATAGGTAAGGTAATAGATCTAAACTTCTGCCATGAATTTGCCCCGTCTAAACCCGCAGCCTCATAAAATTCTGAAGATATTCCCTGTAGCCCTGATAGATATATCACCATATAGTAGCCCATATTCTTCCACACACTAAAGGAAACTACAGTTGCCATGGCAAAGTCTTTATCAGCCGCCCATTTGGGAAGATTATCTACAGCAACCCCTAATTTGGCTAAAAGCATATTAACAGGTCCATTAGCTGGGCTAAAAAGCATGTTCCATACTGCTGCAACCGCTACCAATGAGGCTACATACGGAAAGAAAGAAGCTGTTCTAAACAGATTACGTAGTTTAACTTTTTGATTTAATATTACTGCCAACCCTAAGGCGCATACCAAAGTAATTGGTACTGTTGTTAGAGTATAAACAATCGTATTTATAATAGCCGCATGAAACCTAGTGTCACTGATCAAACGGCTAAAATTTTCCAAAGCTACAAATTCAATAGGATTATTACCATCCCATTTCATAAAAGCAAGTAGAAATGCAAATATTATTGGCCCTAAGGTAAAAATAGCAAAACCTATAAAATTTGGTGCTATAAAAGAATATGCTATTAGATTCCGTCTAGTTTCCTTACTAATTCCCTTCTTCTGTATAGAATTTGGCATAATTCCCTCAGTCCTTTTCTTATTCCCATTTATGTTCATTTATGCCCTCCTTTATAAATCCTACTATGTATGCAAGTATGTATTTGACTTTATTGAAAAGGGCTGTTTCAAACATAGATTGCAACAGCCCTAATAGTTTTTCTTATTATTTATTTAATAACTTTTGCACTTCCGTATTCATATACTTAATTCCATCATCAATAGTTGAATTTCCACTCATAATATTGTCATGAGCAGTATTTAAGATGGTTTCAATCTCAGAGCTAAACTCATGAACTGGCATCTCAAGATAGGTATTGGCAGTTACTAAAGCTTCTGCACTAGCCTCATCCTCTGGGAAACCTTCCATACTGGAAATGGATTTTACAACCGCATCGGTTTTGATTGCTGGAATGGTACCGGTATTAGCGATTACCTCAGCACCTTCTGGACCACATACAAAGGCTAAGAAATCAAAGGCAGCATCCTTCTTCTTAGAGGCTGTTGTCACAGCTAAGGATGTTATTGTAGCTAAGGTTGAGCCAGGCTCCACTCCTTCTGCATGGGGATATTTTACCAGACCCCAATTCTTAATATCTGTATATTCCCCAATCTTAATCTTCTCAATTAAGGTCGGAATAAACCAGGTTCCCATATTCATCATGGCTACATTACCCTGAGCAAATGCTCCGGAATAGTGGAGACTACTGGTTTTTAAAGTTGCATAATCTTGACATACCTTATCCTGTTGCTGTGCTAGAATTAACTGGTAGTATGGTTTTAAGAAATCGTATTGACCATCTACAATAGTATTCTTACCATCCAAAATACCAAAGAGCTGAACAGCAGATCTCCAGGTATGGTAATGTGCTCCATACACTTGGGAACCTAGTGTTGTATCAGTAACCGCTCTAGCCAGCTGGTCATATTCCTCAAAGGTCATATCATTATCTGGATAAGTTACACCAGCCTTATCAAAGATATCCTTGTTATAGAAAATCACCCAAAAGTCACTTCTAAATGGCAAGGCATATAAGCCACCGTTTATTAATATCTGATCTGTAATACCGCCATATGCTGATAAATCGATACCTTTCTCTTTAATATAATCCCCCAGGGGTTCTAAAGCATTTTTACCTACTAGGGTTGCATAACCTGGGATATCCTTAATCGCAGCAATGTCAATATCCGAATCATTGCCAGTCAACTCAGTTGCTAGGACAGTCATATAATCTGCAGAGCCAAGGTCAACCATTTCAATTGTGACATTACTATTCTTCTCTGTATAAGCATCGATGAGAGGCTGATAGTATGTAGTGGAATTAATGTCCCATACAGCCCATTTCAAGGTAATCTTATCCCCATCCTTGGAAGCTTTCTTAGCATCATCCTTACCGCACCCTACCAGCAAGGTAAATGCCATTACCAGCATCAGTGTAAAACCCAATAATTTCCTCATATCTTCTCCTCCTTTATTTATATAGATTAATCTTAACAGAATAGCTCTATATATCTTTAGTATAATACTAGACCCCAGTAAATGGAATGTAATATTTTATTTATTCCCATATACTTTTTACTTAAAATATTTATATTAATAAAAACCTGTAAAATATTACGATTCACTTATCTTAATTTATTTGAGGTCTTTACTTATGTTGACTTCTTACAATTTTTGCAGTATTCTATTAAATAATACTGGTAAAATGTACAGGAAAGCTATAGGTGATGCTACATGACTTTTAAGAAAGGAGTGTTTACTCCTATGAGAAATTCTGGGTTTCAATGAATATATTACCCAGTTAAAAGTTGAAGAAGCTAAAAACCTAATGTTAAAAACCAATATGAAAGTATATGAGATTGCCAATCATCTGGGATTTGAGAATGCCTTTTATTTTAGTAAAGTATTTAAGAAGGTGGCAGGCTGCTCTCCTAGAGATTATCTGCAGGGAAATAAAACCCTATCTAATTAGCAAACTACAAATCAGCAAAAACACCTACTGTGATTTGTTGTCATAAGCAGGCACTGTATATCCCTTATAGAACACAATTCATAGTAGGTGTATCTTATTAATCGATTGGTATAATTTCCATCCTGGCATATGCCTCTTTGTCCTGGATCAGTAGATCCCATTGTAATAAATACACATCCGTTTCTTCTCCACCATGGTCTTTATGGATTTGATGAATACAGGATATACTTGAGTTCTTATCAAAAAGGATAATCTTACACCCTCTCTCCTTACCTCTAATTAAAATCTGGTTGCCAATTATCTCAGGCTTCCATTGGGTTACTAAATTTTCTGTAATTCTCCTAGTCTTATCTGATGCACTAAAATTATCTTCTACTATGAGAACACCATTATCTTCGTTGAAATGAAGTACTCTTTCTATCTTATCAATTATCCCTTCTTCATAAGCCCCAGCAAAACTTATAATGGTTTTACCCTTTCCATCAGCTTCAAATCTGTCACATTGATATTCTTTGCCCGCTAGCTGAGTCTTGCCGTTTATTAATGGAAGATTATGACCTAGGGAACTGTTACATAGAATTTGATAACGGCCTTGTCCAAAATACTCTTTTGTATATTCACCAGCCCCCAAGTCGGTTAGCAGCATATCTCCATCATGAATATAGAAAAAACTACCGATGTCATTGTGATTGTGGGGTTCCCCATTGCATCCTCCCTTAGCTGCCATACCAGCTCCCCTAGTACTATGGCAGATGGTCCACTGTGCATCTGATAGAATTACCTGGCCCTGGGGCTCAAAGTTACCCCCATCTTTAATTTTACCTTGATTTAAGTTATCAATATATTTACTTGTCCAGATATAATCTCTATAAATGCTCATCCATCTATAGCAGGGATCAAAATCAAATCCAGCGGACTGATTCATATTAGGAATTGCCACCTCAGGGTAACGGGTAGCTAGATAGCAGGTAAGTCCCACCCTAAACCGATCTTTACTATCTCCATCAGAAAAAGATAGGGTACGGCCTGATTTAAAATAACATTTCTGCTGGAACGTGGCAATTTTCATAGTTTTAGCAGCTGCCATTAAATCCATCTTGCCCTTGGTATAATCATATAGTTGCTGAGCAAAACCAGTATAATAAGTCATTCCATAAGTAAAGTAACCAAGCCCTTCCATGCATGTTCCATCCTCTGGGAAACCAGCAATATAATGGTTAAGGGAATTGCAGATCCTCTGCAGATATAAGTTAAGCTGCTCCGGCTTATCTGCCAGCAAATAGATGCTGGCACTACCTATAGCTCCCGAGCAAACAGCACACCAGTTATTATCACACACTTCCCACCAGTAATGTCCGACTTTAGAATTGTAAAAGGGATTTAAAACCCTTCTAAACACCTCATTTCTAGCTAAGTCTTTTATTTTAGTGGAAAGTTCCTTATCTAGAAGGGTTATAATCTCTGCTAATGTTTGGGCGGTCTCACAGGCAAATAGATCCACTGTTGTCTGCCAATCCTTATCTCTGCTTCGATTTACATGGGCTGGTAAAGCCCAGCACTCCTCATTACAAATATTTTCTATCACTTCCTCCAGCCTGCGAATATCTTCTTCCCTTTTATCCATCAAGGCTACTAGTCCAAAAACAGCTATATATTTACGTCTAAGGAAATAGACAGCTTCATATTTAATACGATTGCCAGTCTTTTCAAATAAGGAAAAGAGCTCTTCCGTAATCTCAGGCATTGGCTTACTTCTTAATTCATGGGCATATCGCCTGACAGTATTTTTATACTCATTGAGAAAAGCTTCTAATCGCTCCTTCATAACAACACCCCTTCCTTTCATAGCAGAGTTTTTAAGCCCCCAAGGACATAAATATCAATTATCAATTAATGTTGTAAACCTGATTTTAGTTATCTTAGATACTTTCTTTTTTATTGAGAAAATGTTTTATTATATCCCTTCTGGTTATGATACCTATAAAGTAGTCCCTATCATCAATAACTGGAATAAAGTTCTGATCCATGGCCCTTGTCAGTAATTCTTCAATAGTGGATGTGATTTTTACCGGTGGATTTTTGTCATCAGTTAGAATATCTTTTATTTTCATTTCCTCTATACTTTTCATGGTTATTTTTTGAATCTCTTCATTGCTATCATCTATCAGGTACCATAGAAAATCTCCTTCACTGATTGTGCCTATGTACTTATTATCCGTAGAAAGTACGGGGATAGCAGTATAGCCATGGTATCGCATTTTTTCTAGTCCCTGACGAAAAGTAAAGTCTTCATAGAGAAATGCCACTTCACTTTTGGTCTGTATATAATAAGCAATATTCATAAACCTATCATGCCTTTCATAATACTACACTAATGTAGAGCAGATACTAAAATTTCTTTCTAGTTAGATACGAACTCCTAACTTTCTTAAGTCTTCCAAGGCCTGATCCATAGATTTTACCTGTATTGTGCTAAAACCAAATGGCTTTGCTCCTTCTAGGTTGGCCGCCAAATCATCTAGAAATACAGCCTCTTTGGGGTTGATATTATATTTATTAATTAAGGCCTCATAGATTGCTGGTTCTGGCTTGGTATGCTGGATTTCATAGGATATAATTCCCCCATCTACATGTTTTATAAAATCAAAATTCTCCATTGCATATTTATAGCTAAATCTGGCATAATTGGATAAAAGATATACTTTATAACCATTGGCCTTAAGTTTCTTAATAAGCTCTGTAGAATAATCAAATTCCCTTACCAACAGAGAAATATTATTAAAAAGGGTCATAATTTCTTGTGCCACACTGGGCTCTGCCTCGCAGCACTGCCTAAACAACTCTTCCTCATCTTCTAGTCCCCTATCCAGCTCATTCCATCTATTACTAAGGACTGTTGCCCTGGCTATTTTCTCTTTTGTCTCCTGATCATAACCACAGTCATCCAAATATTCATTCCATCTAAAATCTGCCAATACATTACCTATGTCAAATACAATTGTGTTTATCATATTAAGTACCTTACCTTTCCTTTAAGCTGCAAAACAAAGTCAAATTTATAAGTTATTTCTCCTACAGTACATAAGTTTAATATCATAGTAATATATTTTGTTTTCTCTTAAGTTAAATCTGCCAGAATAATTCCCTCTTTTATTATATTCAGCTTAGAAGCTTTTATATCTATAATGGTTACTGCACAGTTCTTCTGATATGCTCCGGACCAAAAATCCTTTTTGTCCAGTTTCTTAATATAAGTAAGAAGAGCTTTAATCATAGCTCCATGGGCAACAGCCATAACTCTCTCACAGGATTTCTCCAAGGGCATGATTACTTCTTCTAAGAACCTGGCAGCCCTAAGACAAAGGTCTTCTATGGACTCTCCCCCTTTACTCGGGATATAAGAATCAGGTTTCTTAAAGAATGTGTATATAGGACTTTGGGGATCATTTATATGCTCATTAAAGACAGCCCCTTCATATTCACCAAAACCGATTTCTTTAAGTTCTTCAGATATAATAATATCTATATTACGGCTAGCTCCAATGATTTTTGCAGTCTCATAAGCCCTAACTAAAGGGCTAGAAAAGATTTTATCAAAATGTACATCTTCTAAGGCTTTCCCCGTTAGCATAGCTATCTGTCTACCGTTCTCGTTTAAAGCTATATCTGCATGTCCTTGTATTTTTCCAGCCTTATTCCATATAGTCTCCCCATGCCTTATCAAGTATAATTCCATAGTAATTCTCCATTCTATATCATAGGTATGAAGCAAATGTCAGCCCGCTACAACCTCTAAGCGGCTACCTTCCATGCTCTTATTAATTATTATCTTCTTATCAATACGATCCTTTAACTCACTTACATGGGATATGATACCCACAACTCTGTTACCACTGGTTAAGGAATTTAATATCTCAATAGCCTGTTCTAAGGAATCGCTATCCAGTGAACCAAAACCTTCATCAATAAACATAGCATCCACTTCAATCCCCCCTGCAAAGCTTTGGATTACATCGGATAATCCAAGGGCAAGGGATAGGGCAGCTTTAAAAGATTCTCCACCGGATAAAGACTTAATAGATCTGGCCTTTCCTGTATAATAATCCATTACTTCTAGTTCTAAGCCTGTTGAACTTCTTAGATTCGTAGGATCATCTTTACGCATTAGAGAGTACTGGTTATTGGACATTCGGTAAAATCGTTTATTTGCCTCCTGGATAACCTTATCAAAATAGAAGGCCTGTACATATTGTTCAAAGGCAATCTTAGATTTTCTGGCCAGTTCTCCATTGGCCGTCTTGGCTAATTGATTAACAGTTATGTATTCCTGCCTAACCTTTTCTTGCTCTTTGTATTGTAGCTTTACTTTTTGATAGATTTCCCTATTATTATTAAGCCGACTGTAAATGATATTAATTTGCTCTTCACATTCTATCTTTTGCTTGTCTAACTCTTTTAGCTCTAGCTCTAACTGTGTCAGATCCTTCTTCTCTTGATTCTTGGTTTCCACTTGTAATTGCTTTATTTTCTCCTCCAAAAAGCCTTTATCTCTATAATAATTATCAATTCTATTCCTTATTGCTTTTAATTCCTCTTCCGTAACCAGCACTTCCCGATACTTAGTTAAGTCCATATTTTCCCCATTGATAAAACCATGCTTTAGCAAACTTAGTTTAAGCTTCTCTTCGTTTTCTGATAGTTCTATAGATTTAAGTCTACAGCTCTTTTCATTCTCCGAAAGTACAGCCTCAGTTTTACCCAATCTCAATTCACAACTACGATAGGCAGCTTCTGCTAGTTTCAATTCTTCCTGTAATTTGTTACTCTCGTCAATTAATACTTTAACATATCCTTCTGCCTCTGATTTCTCAGGGAATTTAAGATTACTTCTTAAGTTCTCTAGAACTCCAAGTATGGAGCTTAAATCATTATTTGTCTTAGATAATGTCTCTTGGTTATACTGTAAATCTTCTTCAATGGCATTTACTTCCTGGGTAATTTGCTTCAATCTATCGCTGTACTGCTTTTGCTTCCTAAGTTTTTCATTTAAACCATGTAATTTTTTCTCTAAGTCAAGCCTGCCTTCTTCGGTCTGCTGATATTTTTGCTTAATTAGTTTACTTAGATTAGGTAAATCGGCAAAAACCCTTTCATCCTCTCCAGGGAATAGGTCTTTTGCATAGTTTTGTAGATTATTTTGAAGCATTTCCACCCTGATTTTCTGTTTTTCACTTTTTCCACTGGCTCCAATAACAGCATTACGGGCCCTCTCCAGCCTATCCCTTTCCTTTTTTAATTCCTCTTCACTAACTGTACCAGTGGTCAGTGGCGCCTTAGATGGGTGGTCTGTAGAGCCACAAACAGGACAAGGGGATCCAGGCTGCAAATTCTTTGCAATAATACCTGCCTGTTCCCTAAAAAACAGGGTTTCCTTCTCCGTATATAGTTGATTTATTTTCTGGTAGCTGGCCTCCACTTTAATAAACTCATCCTGTAGCTTTATTAAAGTTTCCTTTTCCTTAATTAAAATCCCTATATCCAGCTGTAACTTATTAAGCTGATTTAAAGTCACTTTTACTTGCTCTAACTGATTTTCATATACTAATATTTCTCTATCAGTATTACCATCTTGCTCTAATTCCCTTTGCTTTTCCAATTGCTCATTCAATAATTTGGATTTGGCTTGGCTTTTCTGTGCTATGGTCTCTTCTAATTGCTTTTTTCGCTTTTCCCATAATATTTTTTTCCTATCATGGTCCAATATAGAATCGTATTTTCCCAGTTCCTCATCCATACGATTTATCTCTTTGGTCAATTGGATAATCCGTGGCTTATAACTTTCCTTAGCCTTTAAATCCTCGGACAAGCCTTGAAGATCGATTTGAAGCTGCTTTCTCTCTTCTTGCCCTATATTTATTTCCTCTGCTAATCTCTTTAACTCCTGCTTAATTCTTAGATAATTGTCCTCAACTGGTTTAACTTTCCGTAGGGCTTTTTCAGAAAATTCAAATTTAATTTCTTCCTCTTTTATCTCCTCTAACTTCTCCAGGAATTTATTATAGTCATTTTCTAATTGCTGTAAATTACTTATCAAACGGTTATAATGCTCTGCTTTTGTGTATTCTGCCCTTTTCTCTGCACTTTTTTGCATTAAAATACTATTTTCGGCTTTTTTTGCACTATAGTGCAAGCCATCTTCCTCAATTATAGTCGCCAGCAGTTCAAGGATACTATCTATATTATTAATATCACTGCTTTCTTTCCATTGTTCTATGGCTTGGAAATGCCCACTATCTTCACAGCATATAATTCCATTAAGGAATTGTGCTATTCCCTTATCAATATCTTCACATCTATACTTTAATTTATTGGCCCTGTCTTTTAATCTTCTTTGAATACTGTCGTAGACTTCTGTTCCAAATACCTTACGGAAAATTTGTACCCTATCATTGGAATCTGCCGTAAGTAGTTTTAAAAACTCTCCCTGGGCAATCATGGCAATCATCTTATATTGCTTATAGTCTATTCCCAACACTTCTGTAACAGCCTCTGTTACAGGGGTATATCCATTGATTACTCTACCATCTGGCATAATAAGGGTAGCATTAGCTTTCTCCTCAGTGGTTCCTGTCCCTCTCTTCTTATTTCTCTTATAGGTAGGATTTCTTTCGATTTTATACTCCTGATTCCGATGGGAGAAGATAAGTTCCACGTATGTTTTCTCATCATCCCCTGCATAGTCGCTACGGAAACAATCTGGGGTACGATTATCTCCACTGGCGTTACCATAGAGGGCAAAAGATATGGCATCAAAAATTGTTGTCTTTCCAGCCCCGGTATCTCCATTAATTAAAAACAGGCCACTGGATCCTAGTTTTGTAAATGGAACTTCAGTAATACCACGAAATGGCCCAAAAGCACTCATAATCAATTTAATAGGTCTCATATGGCATCACCTTCCATCTCTTCAAACAGCCTAGTTATAATATCTTTCTGCTTATCCGTCATCCTTACATTATTCTGATTTTCAAAGAATTCCTCGAACAATTCCAGGGAACTTTTTGATTTAATATCCACAGCTCCAGTTCTTGAATCAGGATTAAGTAAGGTTTTCTTATTGTCAAACTCCAGACGCATAATATTGGGATATACACTTCGAAGTTTCCCTATAGCATCGTATATTTCTTCTTCGTCGGTTAAGGTGGCGTGGATATAATCCTGGGTATTGGCCATAGTATAAACTTTTGGATCCGTAAGGGCTGCTATTGGCCCCTTAATCAGTCTCATGTCTCTTAGAGGGCTCAAAGGAATTTTATCATATTTCACGTCACCTTTATAGCCAAATTCCACTATGGTTACAGATTTAATGTGACGGGCTTCAGAAAAAGAATATTTCAGCGGTGATCCCGAATAACGGATTGTATCCCTACCTATTCTTTGGGGCCCATGGATATGGCCCAAAGCTACATAATCAAAATCCACAAAAACCTTAGCATCTATATTGTCTAAGCCTCCAAGGGAAATCGTCTCTGATTCAGACCTTTCCGGCTCTCTTCCTTCACTGGTAATAAATTGGTGGGCAACCAGAATATTTCTTTGGCCCCTATCAAGGTCACTGTTATCAATAATAACCTCCACTGCCTGCTGATAGGTCTCCACTTCTGGATAATATCTTCTTACTAAAGCTGGTTTTATAAAGGGCAATAAATAAATATTCAAGGGCCCATATTGATCTTCCACAGTAACCCTAGTCAGTTCCCCTTGAAAACTACCAGCAATATATATCTTATTCTCCTCCATAATATGTCCGCCAAATCCTATTCGCTCAGAAGAATCGTGATTACCACTGACTATAAATACTGAAAGCTGCCTTCTATGTAGCTCCGTTAAGAACCAATCAAATAGCATAACCCCTTCAACAGAAGGGATAGTTTTATCATAGATATCACCGGCAATTAGGAGGCCATCCACCTGATGCTCATCTGCTATTTTTAGCATTTCCTTTAATATATACTCCTGATCTTCGATCATTGAAAATTCATTTACCTTTTTCCCAATATGTAAATCTGATGTATGTAAAAGTTTTATGCAACATCCCTCCTTATCAACTAATATAAATATAAAGCTACATTACAAAACACCTAATAAAATCCCATTTATTCCTTGCTAAAATACATTCAAAACTTTAATTCATTTATACAAATAATACCATAAAACAGCCTTAGAAACCAGTATTTTATAGGGCCGTATATCTATATCCAATCTTCACATAGAAGTTCTTTTAATATATTCATTTTATCAGTACCTAATTTCTTCAGCACATCAACTTCTATGCCTATCTTAATTTCCTGATTCTTTATATAGCATCTTTCCCCTAACTCTGTAAGTTTTATGAACTTATTACGATTGTTATTCTCCAGATAATTCATCTCAATAAGCCCTTTTGCCCCTAGGGATTTTATACTTTTATGGGCGGCTTGTCTGCTGATGCCCAATTCTTTAGCTATCTCTGATATGGACATTTGCTTACCATATATAAAGGTTATAATTAACCATTCAGAATTAGTAATAGTAATATCATTGGAAGCATTCCATTTTGATTCAATCATATTTCTAATTTCATTATATTTATTATTAATTAATTCAATTAAATCTATAGCAGTTGTTTGCTGCTGCATAATAACCCTCATTTCCACTACTGTATTAAGATCGAGACTCTTATCTCTGCAATGGTCTAGTATATACTGCTATGGGGCCATTGTCAACTTAGTTGACAAAAATTAATAATTATGTTACGATTGTATTGTCAACCAAGTTGACAAGGAGGCGAATTATATGTTTAAAGAAGGCGACTATATTATGTATTCCAACTACGGAGCATGTCTAGTTCAAGAAATATGCGAGAAAACTATTGACAAGCAGAGTAATATTTACTATGTTTTAGTACCTATTAACCAAGCAAATTCACGAATTATGACCCCCGTTGATAATAAAAAAGTTAGTATGAGAGCTCTTATGTCCCTAGAAGAAGCAGAGGAAATCCTCTCTAAATTTTCCGCTGATAGTATCCAATTGATATCCGATAGAAAAAAAAGGGAAAAAGTATATTCCGATATGTTAAAAGAAGGCGACCCCATAGATTTGGCTGAAATTATTGCAGCTCTTATAATTGAGGAACATAATAGAACTGAAGAGGGTAAGACCTTCCCTGCCACTGACAAGAAATTACTAGAAAAAGCTGAGAAATTATTATATTCCGAATTATCTGTTATATATAATGAAGATTATGATGAGATTAAAAACAAAGTTACTGACTTAATTAAAGAAAAGGTATAGATCTAATTTTTAAGAGGCAGTGCAAAATATATGCACTGCCTCTTTTTTCTACCTTACATTCTTTTTTACTTATCTTCTTTCTTCCTTAAAACCACAGCGCCTGCTCCAGCACCAAGTGCTACTAGGCCATATACTAAAGCATAGGAAACTGCGCCAGTTTTTGGTGTAGCTTCTGTACTGGTTGATTTCGCTGATCCTTCGGATGAAGTAGTAGATGATGCTGATGTTGATGCAGGAGTATTCATTGCTTCCTTAATCTCTTCTTCATTAAGGACAGTATTATAAACCTTAAAATCATCAATTAAACCCTTCATATTAATATCCCAGCAGTTGATTCCAAGATATATTTTTGCATCACCTTCAAAGACTTCAGTTGCCACATTACCTTCAGATAAGTACTCACCATTTATATATAATTTGCCTAATACTGTATTAGCTTCTAAACCAGGAGTACTAGCATCTACGGTTACTGCTATATGGGTCCATTCATTACTAGGCATTAGGTATCCTGGCCCACCGGAAAACCAAGGCCAAGCTGCTGTAGTCTCATTTCTTGACCACATTACTGGTGCCATATCCCCATCCCAATCAGTTTTTGTAATATTTAGCCACTTAGCGGATGCATTCTGACTAAGTAGGTCAGATCCGATTTGAACTAAAGGACCATAGTTTGAAAATCCAGCAGGGTTTATCCAGAAAGCTATCGTATAAGATGAACCTGCAGGTTCAGCATCCAATAACACTCCATAGGTACCATCAAGGTAAAGGGCTTGACTGTTTTTACCCTCCTGAAATTGAGCCTTAACACTTGTATCTACTTCGGGCATGGTACCTGCATTACCACCATTCTCGTTGTCTCCCTTTCTAGTCAATGTTTGTGCTCCCCCTAGCGTGCCATCAAAGCCATTTTCATAGATAGGAGTGGCCGCTAATGCTGTCGTTGTAACAGATAATGAAATAAGCATTGCGATTACTGCTACCAGCATCTTTTTCTTCATAATTTCCTTTGCCTCCTTATTATTATATCCAAAACTCGACTTTGCGAATTTCTTAGGATCATAACAAAATTAATAGACTAGCTCTTGGTATACTCTATGCAGGTACCTATTATCAGATGAATACAAGTTGTAATTATTTTAAAACTTCCATTGCTGCTGCATTAGCTGCGTTGGCTTTCTCTGTTAAATCAGGTGCTAAATCATGGGCATTTACACCATTATTAAACACCTCATCCTCAGCCCCTGCATAACCTTCAGCAATAAAGGTACCAAATCCAGGGATAATAGTTCCACCATAGGGCACTGGTTCCTTGCAGTGATCAAGGAAGTAATCAAAATAAGGGCCTCTACCATAAGGATCATCACTACCTGGGAAGAATTCTCTAACCTGCTGCCATACATTCTTACTTAATGTAATCGGTAAGGCATCGACAGAAAGCTTACTTCCATCTGCATTGGTAAGTGTCTTATATCCTTCAATTTTTGCTAACCAGCCTTCTTCATTCCAGTTCATGAATTTTAATAACTCATAAGCTTCTCTTGGATGGTCTGTTGCAGATGAAATACCACCAAAGTCCAAAGTCCCCATCATACGTGTACTAGATGTGCCTTTGGCACGGGGTACAACATAAGGCACATAAACCAAACCTAAGTCTAGGTATTCCTCAGTAGCAAAAAGGTTGTTGAATGTCCACCATGCATCAAACTGGAATGCGATCTTACCAGAGTAAGCTGCCCACATGGTTCTGTCACCAAATGCAGCCTCAGCTTCATCGGAATCAAATGGTGGTGCATGGAACTTACCATTAACTAATTCTGCTTGAAGGTTCACTCCATCTGCCCAATTGGTCATATCAAATTTACTTCCATCCCAGCCAAATTCACCCCATACATTGTCGTCAGATGCTACTGGATACCAAGTTACTATGGTCCTGTATTGATTAAAACCAAAGATACCTTGTTCAGGCACTGTCATATCTTTAATATATTCAACCATCTCTTCCCATGTCCAATCCATAGGAGGCATTTCAACATTTAATTGCTCAAAAACAGTCTTATTAGCAAAGATTGTTTCAGGGAAAAACTTATCAGGAGTTGCCCATTTTCTGTCTGTACCATAATAACCGTATTTTCCTTCATTAATGGTTGTTAAAACATTATCTGCTTCAGGGTCATTCTCCCAATACTCTGTCATATCTCCCAATAGATGATTATTAATTGCAAAATCACATTCGCCAAGTATCCAGAAAGCATCTGGCATTTGACCTGTGGATACAAGATTTAACAAGGCATCATTATAGCCATCCAGTGGAAGTGTTATTACCTCAACTGTAATGTTTGGATATTTTTCCATGAATTTTTGAGCTAAATGAGTAGTTAATACTTCATTCTCCCAAGAACAATAGGTTAATTTGATTTTTTCTTCTGTCATTGGTGGTAGTGATTTCTGTGAGACAGCTTCACTATCCTTATCGTCTGTACTTGCATCAGACTTTTGTGCATCATCCCCCCCTTGTTTTCCTTTGTCATCTGCACTAACTTCCACGTCATCCTTGCCATTATCGGCAGGATCGTTACCGCCACATGCTGTGAGCATGCCTAAGCAAATGACAAATACAAGTAAAACACTTATTACCTTCCTCCATGCTTTCATAAATAATTCCTCCTTTATATTGATTATTATATATAATCACGGTTATTCACCTGTGATTCCTGTTCTATCAACACTTTCTACGAAATATTTCTGCAAGAAAGCATACATTATCAGTAATGGTAGAATACTCAACATAGTTCCTGCCATCTTAATTGATTCATTGATATTACCAAGCTGCTGTTGATTACCTTGGTTATACTGAGCATATATATCTTCAAAGTTCTTAAGCTCCACTACCAGTGAAGTCCATTTATTGGCATTGCCAGTTCCTAATCCTGAAATATATAAGGTAGTTAGATAGGATTCATTCCAATACCATACAATTGAAAATAGAAACACTACCAATATTGCAGGTGCTGCAGATGGAATAGCAATTTTTAAATAGGATCTAAAATATCCTGCTCCATCAATTTGAGCCGCCTCAATCAATGACTGGGGTACCTGCTTAAAAAACTGATAAAATAGTAATATGAATATCTGGGAACTAACTCCTTGCCCTAGTATTGCAGGAAAATTAAATGCATTTAAAGAGCCAATTAATTTAAATTTTGTATATAAGACATAGGTCGGCATCATAGTGACTTGCGTAGGCAGTATGAAAGAAAATAATAGTATAGCCATCATAAGCTTCTTTCCCTTAAACTCAAACCTGGCAAATCCATATCCAATAAAGGAACAACTAACTACTTGAAGCAATGTTGGAAGACCAGCAATGATTACACTCTTTAAGAAACTCTTCCAAAACTCCATTACCTTTGATGCTTTGATATAATTATCCAAGTATAGTGTTGATGGTATCCATCGTATTGAAGCATCCAATAAGTCTTCCACAGACATCAAACTGGTACTTAACATATAAAGCAATGGATAAAGATAAACAAATCCAATCCCAATCAATAATATATACTTAACCAGTAAGACAAGGATACCCTGCCGGTCCTTTGAACCTAGAAACAACTTATGTAATTTCTCTTTATTTAGATCTGGAGGTACGAACATAACCTTATCTTTTTTACTAAAGTCATTATTTTTTTCATTCATACCTGGTCCTCCCCTTTAAAAACCTGCTACGCCTAATCTGCCTTCTTCTTAGTTTTCTTCTTTGCCTCTCAATCTTTGCGACACGTTTCTTCTCCTTTTTAACCTCTACTTTATAGTTATCCTTTTTCGTCCTTAAAAGTAGTGCCATGAATGCCACAAGGACACATACAACAACAGAATATAACCAAGCTTTTGCAGATGCTATACCATAACCACGGTTTGCAGCAAACATATCATTATATATAGAAGTAATAATGACATTTTGCTCATTGTTTGATAGATAAATCACCGTATAAACAGCATTAAGTAAAACCATAGGTTTGATTATGGGCAAGGTAA
Source organism: Clostridiales bacterium (assembly GCA_012519565.1). Lineage (GTDB taxonomy): Bacteria > Bacillota > Clostridia > Lachnospirales > Lachnospiraceae > Mobilitalea. Next base: position 53,864 of record JAAYPX010000056.1, read on the forward strand.
TCTTCCAGAAACATTCCCAACCTGAACCACCGTCGATTTTTGCTGCTTCATACAGGGAATTATCAATCTTTTGTATTGCGGCTAAGAAAATCAATATCTGTACACCGGAATACCATAGTATCATGATCATATTATTGAATAAATTTACAATAGGAGTAACTAAAAATTTAGGTAGTAGATCACTTAATATTGCTGAAATTGCAGTTACGTTCATTGCGGGAATAGTAGCTGCACCTTGATCCGCTAATTGTGCCATAACAGGACCACTGACCACAATCACTGGAAGAAAGAAAATAGTTCGAAATAAACCCTTTCCTTTTATCTTACCATTTAAGAGCATTGCAACTATCAATGAAAACGTAACAATAACAGGTACTGACAACAAGGTATTTAGTATATAGCTTGTTAAGTTCTCCATAAATAATGGATCTAACCGAAATATATCTGAATAATTTTGAAACTTAACATAGTTAAATACCCTTCCCTTTGGCGTCACCTTAACATTACACATGGCATAGTAGAATGACTGACCAAAGGGCACTAATAGGAATATTAAGGTTCCTATTATCCATGGCAACACAAAAATATAACCGAATAAAGCTTCCCTTCTTTTTAATTTACTTATCTTTCCTGTTTTCCTACTCATTGCCTTTATTCACCTACCTTGTAAGACATTGGACTGATGTTATGGCCATCTACTATCACTTCATTTGTGGTACTATAGTTAATGTATACCTTAACTCCATTATCATAAGTCACTTTGGTTAATCCATTATCATATTGACTATGCTCTATTATCAAAGCACCTTTTGTCTTGTCATGTACTTCCTTTAGTGCCTTGTTATACTCTACGATTGAATCTTTATACACTGAATATTTGGAACTATAAATATCTGAAGAATTTGTGTACTGTAAATCAGCAGGATCTTCATAGGTTATAAGAAATGACGGATTTATTCCCATTTCCACAAGTTTTAGAAAGAAGCCATGCTTATCTGCTTCAAAATTAACATATTCAGCATACATAGGTAGGATACCTTTTAGAGCAATCGATAGGAAGGGAACCTCCTCATCAGTAAATATATAATTTGATGATCCAACTGGCATATCAATAATGGCATCCGTATATTTCCACAAGTAAGCAAAAGGTTTTTCCATTATGAAGTTAATATCCTTATCTAGCTTAGATATGGTTGCTTCGTAACTATTTGCTGTATCAGCTCTGCTATAAGCCTCACCTTTACTGGTATAGGTAAACAGGATATTAGTTATCCCACTTAACATAATATTTTCCACATTATTTTTAAGATATGATTTTCCTGCCTTTTCTAGAGTTTCCATCGTCCGAGCAGGTGTAAGATAACGAAATGTTTCAAACACATCCTTATATGTAACTTCCTCATGGACACGTTTGGTAATCTTCTTCATTATGTTAAAGTTAGCATTTTTTAATGATGGATTAACTCTTAATGCATCCTGAGCAAGGAAGAAATCAATACCCATATCCTTACTATCCTTAATCAATTTGGTTAATTCCTTAGTGCCACCAATATCTCCATCAGCTCTATACGATGTAATTGGAAGTGCATATACCCCATCCTTTTGCCAGCCTTTATAGATTGCCAGTATATCTTCAACGCCTTCCTGCTGTAGTTCTTCAAATATTGTCCTGATATTGTCAATCGTGGTCATGGTAACATTTCTCTTAAATATTAACCAGTTTTCCTTATCTATTCCGAGGAAGTCTAATCGTACATTATAATCATCCCCTACTTGGTTGACTCCATCGGTTTCAAATAAATATTCTCTATATTCCTGTGCTAAACCAGTGTAATTGGCTTGATTGCCAGATACAAACCGATATTTAACTCGGATATCAAATTCATTCCTTTTTGCCTGCCTCGTTACAACCGAACCATCCCTATTACCTGTAGGTTGGGTATATATCTGTCGTAGAACATATTTTGAGCATATCCAGTTATAATTGGTATAAGCTCCATTAGGATAAGCTTCAACTTTCGCACAGTAATCTCCACTATCAATAATACCCAGATATCCAAACTCTGAATCTGTATGTACCATACCAAATACTGGAGCCATAATTCTATTAGCTTCATTAACAGATTGGTAGGTATCCATAAACAATGATAGAGCATAGGATTCATCAAGCCCTATATTCGTCCCATATATATATTGGGAAAAGCAGGAGGAAAATCTACCCTCATTATCCTCAAGATATATCAATGCTCCATTACCATCAGGTATCAGCATATAGCCAGTTCGTTCACCGAGATGTGTATAACCTAGGAAAGGATATACATAGATTTCACCTATCTTATATTCCTCGGAGTTTTCTATAATTGAATCATTGGGTATCTCAACGGTAAGACCTTGTTCATCCAGGGTAACCTTAAGTTGGTATCCCAATTGCTATTCATCATAGTAGACATCTGCAGTAAATCCGTTATCCCTAAGTGTTACTTCCTTTTTAGCAGCTCTTATATCTACTGTTGTAGGAACAATGTTAATTCCCTTAAGTACACGGAGTACTATTCCAGATTTCAGATAAGATTGCCAGGCGACATTACTCTTACCATCATCTTCATTGACTATAGACTCCATAATAACACCAGTCTCTTTATCTCTTATAATAATCGATAAGGATTCTTCTAAGAAATAAAGCTCATAAATACTATTTTCTGCAATAAGTTTATGTCCTTGAATATTACCATTGGGTTTTTCAACAACTGCCTCGGCTGGCGCTTCCTTATCTACCGGCTCCGATTTTATTGTAGCGCCTTCCATAGTCTTAATGGTAAGGGTTTCAAATTTATCATTTTCCCTGGATATACCCTTCTTATCATTTATTGCTTGATCTGAACTCAAATCAACTTTTTGACATCCTAGGGATAGTACCATGACTCCCAAGAGACAGATAGCTAGAAAGATTATGCTTGGGTGTTTTCCATTAATTTTCAATTTTATACACCACCTCTCCACAGATTGCCTGAACAAAATCTGTAACCTGTGACATAAGTACATAGATAATAAATAATAACAGTATAGTTATCAGTGCAGTAAAGAATATCAGTAAAATGATACCCACAGTTTTCATGAAGGAATAATTATTAATTTCTTTTAAAACCAAAAATAGCAAAATCACAATCCAGGTATACATACAGAAATTTGCAAACTGTACTATAAAAACTTCGTTATATGTAATAACATTACTAATTATCACAATCAGCGGTTTTAACAACAAATAGGGACCCAAGGCGTAAACAAACCCACTATAAAGCTGTTTAAAAGTACTTTCACCGTCGTTGATTGTACAGATTAGATAGGAACTAACCACCATGAGTATGAATACCCCTAGGACAAGCAAAATATCTGAAAATATCTCATAACGTCCGTCTACAACAGTCTTTAATATAAAGCCTGTAGCATACTTGTTGATTAAATAAATAAGTACAAAGCCAGCTAGCAGTATATTAGCACTGTGGTAATTATCTTTATATTCTCTACGAACACCATAACATCCATCAATAGGATGTCTTACAAAATACTTGACGTAAAGCACACGATCTATTATAGGAATTTTACTAATGCTTCTTAATCTTAATAAAAAAGGAGTGAATATCTGATATTTCCTTTGAGCATATTTAAGCAGCTTCCATAGTATCATCAATCCTAGGATTAGGGCAGCTGCGGTTACTATATGGTCCTTTAGCCAGATATTACGTATCTCCCAAAAAGCATCAGAATATCCATCGTATTCTTTAGCCATCCTAAAGTAGTGTAATGCCATTGGATAGTTATCCTCTTGAAGGTATACCTGCCCCATAGCTTTATTAGCATAATCGAACAGACTATTCATATTAATAATCTCATATAGCGGTTCTTTACTTTGTGCATATCTTCCATTCTGATACAGGGCCAGAGCATCATGGACTAAATCAGCAAATTCTGTAGTCTCAAATATTTGAATCTCATTTTTCTCTTGATCCAATACATAGAGGCGGTTTGAACTATCTACATCTATAGCTGCAGCCTTATTAAATAAACCAATTCTTAACCTGCCAGAGTCTTTACCCCCAAATACAAATAGCAAACTACCATCCTTATTATATTCATAGATATAGCCTTGCTCAGATACGACGAAAATATTTTCATATCTTCCAACAGAGACTGCTGCAGGCAATGCATCATATGCCTCAGGTTCAATCAGATTGATACCAGCTACATTTAATTTTTTTAGAGAAGAATAGCCTACTCCCTGGGTCACAGTGTATATAAGGCCCTTGTTATCTATAGCTAGATTAATAGGTGTAGGAGGGATATTAATCGGTAGTTTAGCTAACTGTTCATCAGTCAGTATAATTCTTCGAAATATATCCAAAAAATTAACGGAAGTCATATTGGTACCGAAATACCCTAAAAAGGTACCTCCATCGGTAGGGCTTATCTGAACAATTCCATTGGTATTACCTTCACACACAACATACATGATACCTTTTTTATCCACTACTAACTTCATAGGCTTGAACGCCATATCTACTCCATAAAGAGGATGATCAGGTTTTGTATATTCCATAACAATATCGCCTGCTAAGTTAAAAACTATAATTTTTCCTGCATCCTTATCCGCTACGTATAGATATTTCTCATCTGTTACAAATATACCAACTGGGGACTTTAGTATACCCTCTCCATATATCCTCAAAAGATTACCTTCTATATCAGATACTAGTATTCTTTTCCCCCCAGTATCAGCTATATACACCTCTTCATCCATTGTAATCTTCATATCAGAAGCTTTGGTAAATGTATGTTCTCCTATCTTAGTTATAGTAGAATAGGGTGTATATGCTGTCTGTGTCTCTACAATTCTTCCATAGCCATCCTGGGTAAAGGTCTTATATGGCGTGTCTGCCAAAACATGGATCTTCGGTTGTATAATACTGATTGCCATATAAAGTATAATAAAACCTATGATTTTTGCTTTCTTCTTCCGCCCACTGTTTATATTATTCATTGAAACCATAACCTCCCTTTCTCATCCATTATTTAATTCCTGAATGTGCCATTGTATTCATGACATTACGCTGTAATATAATGAATAAAACCAGGTTAGGTATAAACATAATAAGGGACGCTGCTGCTGCTATACTTTGCCCAGCAATAGAATTATTGCCTGAAACTAAGGTGTTCATATAAAAAGCTAATGTTCTAAGTCCATCGTTACTAATGTAATATGTAGAACTCACCATATCCCCCCATACCTGTTGGAAGGCTAGCAGTGCTCCAGTTGCAATTGCAGGTTTTATCAGGGGTAGAATTATCTTTCTATATACAAGAAAATCACTGGCCCCATCGATATAAGCAGCTTCAATTAAGCTGTCAGGTACTTGGTCTATGAACTGTTTTATTAAAAATAGACATACTGGAATTGATAATAGCGGTAATATAAGCGCCAAATAGGTATCGGTAATTCCCAGTGAGTTAATTGTTAAATATCTGGGTATCATTACAGATACTGGAACAAACATAAGAGCAGCATTATTTAACTCCATCAATGCATATTTACCTCTAAATCTTAACTTTGATAATGCAAAGCCTGCTAAGGTTGATAGAACTACAGAACCAATTACAACTGATACTGTTACTAATAAAGTATTAAAAACATACCTACTTAAAGGAATTGCTGAATTTCTAGCAGACTTAAATAGATTTATAAAATTATCTAAGGTAGGTCTTGTAACAAAAAACTTGGGAGGGTATACGAATAATTCGTCCATAGGTTTAAACGCATGGAAGAAAATATAAATGATAGGAAACAGCATGAAAATTGCTAATGGCAAAATCATTAAAATAATTTTTATCTGTCCCCGTTCAAATCTCTTTGGATTTATTCTACAGCCCCTATAACCTGCCATGATTTTTCCCCCTTTATTCTAATCCTCTGAAAACAATCTCTTAGCCACCCTGGAAAACAAATAAACAAATACCAAAAGAACAACTGATATGGCAGCTGCATAGCCCATCTCATAACGAATAAAGCCATAATCTTCAATATGATTAACTATTAGCTGCCCTGCATATCCAGGTGTTGGATTAGAGCCTGATAACTGCACACCTATAGCACCATTCTGAAATGCTCCGACTATGCTCATTACCGCAGCAAATAGCATCTGGGGTTTCATAGTCGGTATCGTTATATATATCATCTCTTGAAAACGATTCCTAACTCCGTCAATTGCTGCTGCCTCATAAAGTGTTTCATCTTGATTTAGGATACCTGCTAGTATAGCTAGAAAACCAACCCCCATACTACTCCATAGGGCTACGATAATCATGATTGGTAGTAAAAATCTAGCATCTAAGAGCCATTTTATTGGTTCATTGATAATACCAGCATTAATCAACCATGCATTTATATAACCTGTTTGATCACCACTGAACAATATCCTCCATAAAACAGTCATAGATACTCCAGAGGTAATTGATGGGGAATAAAGTATTAATGCCAGTATATTTCTTGGCCACTTAGTTAGCTGTGCTAATCCCCATGCAAGAAGAAAAGATAGTACATAGCCACCTGGTCCAACAATTAATGCATAGGTTACAGTATTGGGTAGTACATACTGCATAAATATCTCATCCTGTGTAATCAGAGTTATAAAATTCATAAATCCCACATACTTGGGAAACTCAATTGTGTTAAAATTTGTTAAAGAAAGTCCAATAGCTATAATAATAGGAATAATAATGAAGATACAAAACAATATTAAATAAGGACTTAAGAATAAGTATGCCTGCTTATTATTTTGTCTCTTAGCTATCTTACTTTTCCTTTTCATAAACTACTCACCCCATCTATTCTCCGTATAATATTGTTCTAACTAATTCTAAATCAGGTACCATATATTCTTCTATTACTTCACCATCCTGTGACAGATATCCGAATTCCATCAACTTACGCTCTGTTTCTCTATTAATGCGTTTTACAGCTGTATCAATCGATAACCTTAAATCTTTACCATTTATTACAACCTCGGTGTAAGCATTGGAAAGTTCTCTTTCCAGCATATATGTACCTAATATTCTAGGTGCCTCAAGTATCCATTGGGTTTGTTCAGCAATTATCTTTTTATCCTCGGATTTCCAGGGAAGCAATTGGAAGGCCTCTACATTGGCGGTATTCCATATGTATTCAGATCCATAGGTATTCTGCAAGGTCTGACCAAATTCTACCTGTATCTCTGTAGATGTCCACCATTTCAGATAATCCCATGCCATTTGCTCTCGCTCGGGAGTTTTATTAAATATTACACAACTTTCCGCTCCACCAGAGGAATATCTGAGAACTTCACCATCATCACCAACAATACCAGGTATCGGTGCTATGTCCCATGAATTGGCAATCTCAGGTGCAGCATTGAGTAGTAAGTTATACATATTGTATTCCGCTATACCAATAGGAATATAACCATTGCGAAAATGCTGATAAAAACTTGGTACATCAGATGGTAAATTGTATATCGTAAAAAGTTCAGTAAGTTCAGTAAATCCTTTGATTGCTTGATCACTATTAATTGTAGTGTCACCAGCTGTCTCTCCATATAACTTAGCACCATATTGAAACAGAAGTGGAGTAGTTCCATGAAAAGTCTTTAGACCTGACATTCCTGCGGTTGGATAATAAAAATTCAACCCTCTCATCTGCAGTTCTGGAAGAAGCTCTTTTACATCATCTATAGTATTGGGAATCTCTAAACCCAATTTATCCATGATGTCTGTTCTATAATATAAAACCCAGAAATTAATTGTCTCTGGAATGGCATAAATACCATCGCCAATAACCGCTGGAATATGTAATCCATCTGTAAATCTAGTTAGTATTTCTCTATAATCATCAAACTCAGTTAAATCTTTAATTGCACCCCTTATACCCAATTCAAAAGGAATTGAGTAATTAATTGAAGCTGCAACATCTGGTGCATCTCCTGATGCATTAGCTAAGATTAACTTGTTCTGATCAGGCATTACTGAAATATCAACTTTTATCCCTGTCTCAGGGGTAAATTTCTCATCCACCAACCTCTGCATAATCTCAATATGTTGTCTTGGACGATTCACCCATACCTGTAGATGTTCCTTATTGACATTTGCCGTAGAATAGGACTGGTCAGAAAAAGATGATAAAAACCGTACTATATTTAAGTAAATACCTTTAAAAAATCCTACACCTTTGGGGATATCTGCATCTTTCTGATAGATAAATATTTTGTCAAGAGCTAGATCATTTCTATTCATACTATCTACTAAATTGGCTAGATACTGAATAACTGAACTGGTGCTTTGAGCCAATTCGTTGATGCGATAAGGTATCTCATCCGGATCCTTAGCAAGAGCTTTTAGCTTTGATGCTGCAATACTAAGAGAGGAGAATGCACCTATTTCCTTTACTCCAGGGTTATATATCTTAATGCTATCCCGAAGAGAATTAAGTTCATCTACCCAGCCATATAATCTATCTTGAACATCTGGAATATATCTCATCAGTTTTAGATCCCTGTACTTATCCTTATTGGTTCCAGCTACTTTCGTGATTTCCAAAGCTAGGTCGTTAACTTCACTCATAATGCGATCCACTGCTTCCATCACATGTCTGATATTATCATTATTAATAGTAATTGAAAGGGTATGTTCACCTTCTGTCAAATACACAGCAATAGGATCCTTCATCTCATCACTTAAAGTTAAATTCCTATACTCCTTCGCATAATCAAACGGATAGGCCTTTAGCAATGTATTAGGAATATTTCCATCAATTCTGATATCACAGAACACTGGGAAATCTGTCTTATTTGGTTGCCTGTAGGCAAATGCTATGTAATAATAACCTTCTTTTTCTACATCAAATTTATAAGTCAGTCTTTGCCCTGCTTCATGAAATGATGCACTATCAATCACATTTAATACCTTGGTTGATGTAGTATATGGCGTTAATGCAGTATCATATTCAGCTACTGGCCGTATTGAAGAATCATTACTACTATCCATCTTCTCAGCTTCTATGATTATTAGCTCTTCTCCATCCGCAGCTTCAGCTTTAACATAGCTTGGAATATCGATATCACCAGTGAGATATATATTACCAAGTAGAAGGCTTCCCTCGGTGACATTAATCTCAATAGTATTATCGCCCTCCTTCAGTTCAAAGGAAAGTGGTGTGGAGTAACGGTAACTGGCATCCATAAGATATTCATTTTCCCATTGTATTAATTTTTCCGGCATGGTGACAATTTCATTCCCATATCTGTCTAAAGTTGTACTTTGGGCATAAACCCATGTGCTATCGAATTCGAGGCGACGTGCCTCATAGAACGGTATCTCCCCGTTTAATTTCATAGAAAATTCAACAGGCAGTATTGAGTCAGAATTAGATAAGTAATCAAAGCTGATTAGATATTGTGCAGCCTTTGGGGCTTTTATAGTTAATAAGGCAGTTTCGCCTAACTTAATATCAACTACATCATTCTTATAATTATGGTTATTGGAGGTTAAAGCACTTCCAGAACCACCAGAGTATACAGTATTAATAGGAAGCTCTATCTTAGCTCCATCATACATATTGGTCTTATATCTACTACTTACCATTGTATAGTTATTGCTTAGCATTTCGTTTGTCAAACTTACAACTTCTACCTTAGATGTCTGTTTTGATTCTGGCTGCTGCTTGGTCTCTGCATATGCAGATACACAACCCACGACTAATGTTATAGATAGTATAACTAGCAAGTAACGATAGCTTCTTCTATACCTCATGTTATCCCTCCACCTACTATTTATTACATTCTTAGACATAAACATTACTTAATTTACTTAATTCAAATGTTTAATATTCAATTATGCGTTTAACTTTAAAGTAAGAATACTACAATTTTCACAAAACGTCAAGATATATTAG
>JAAYPX010000004.1 GCA_012519565.1 Clostridiales bacterium
ATCCAAGGTGCCTACAATGTTGCGTAACTGTGATATCTGTAATTTGCGCATCTCCAGATATGAAATAAGGTATTTGGTATCGGATAAGAGGGTATTTTCCGCATCTTCGTAGGCTTCTTCCAATAGATTCTCTACCATCTCCTCCAGATTAGGTATTTCTTCGCTCTTACATCTAATAATTATCGCTTCATCCTGCTTAATCAGCCAGTCTGCCATAGTTCTAAGGGCTCTTCTTATATGTTCTTCCAGCATTCTTTGATTCCTGCGAATCTTCTCCTTGGTCCTGGGCATAATTAAGTTAAGTGCTATTCCAATTCCCATACCTATGAAAAGTATACCAACTTCATTCATAAGTAATGGGAAATCAATCTTCTCTTCTACAAGAAAATGAGTGGTTAAAACTGCGTTCATTGATATTCCATCTTGTAAACTAAAAAGTATACTTATGGCAACAAAAACAATTATAAATATGCCAAAAGCTATAGAAGTATAGCCTACGGTATTAAATATAATAGCTGCTATTATTGCAGCTAAAATAAAGGAGAGTATCCTTTTTAAAGCTACAAATATGGTTTCCTTCTTGGTATTCTGTAGGGTAAGTAAGGTTATAATCCCCGCTGAAGGACTAAAGGATAATCTAAAGAAATCAGCTATTATTATAGCTATAGCTGAGCCAAAACCTGCCTTAAGTAAGTATAAGGGTTTTATTTTTTTATAGTTTAGGTATTTTTTAATATTCATCTAATCACCACCTAGCAAGTGTATAATTCTAACCATAATTATATTGCTAAATAATATATTAAATATACTAATAATATATCTTAAATTAAGTTTATTATTAAATTAACAGCTTATAATAAAAGACTTTTGTAGCACTGGTTTACTTTAACCCGTTTACAAAAGTCTTTAATTCATCAAAGAAAATCCTTATTATTATAAGGAAGCTAAACTCTGCTTGATATCTCCAATTATATCATCAATATTTTCTATACCTATGGACATACGGATAAGATCTGGAGTAATACCAGCTTCCACCAGTTGCTGATCTGATAACTGTCTGTGGGTAGTGCTGGCAGGATGAAGTGCACTGGTTCTAGCATCTGCCACATGAACAACTATAGCAGCCAACTTCAAATTATCCATAAACTTCATGGCCGCTTCTCTTCCCCCTTTAACGCCAAAAGAAATCACACCACAGGATCCCTTGGGTAGGTATTTATTAGCTAAATCATAATATTTATTATTTTTAAGTCCTGGATAGTTAACCCAAGTTATTTTCTCATGTTTCTCCAGATATTCAGCCACCTTCTGGGCATTACTACAATGGCGTTCCATTCTAAGATGTAGGGTTTCTAATCCTAGATTTAATAAAAATGCATTATTAGGAGAAGGTGTAGCTCCTATATCACGCATCAATTGAACCCTTGCCTTGGTTATATAAGCTGCTCTGCCACAGGCTTCAGTATATACCATTCCGTGATAAGATGGATCTGGTGTAGATAGGCCAGGGAACTTGCCGTTATCCCAATTAAAATTACCGCTATCTACAATTACACCACCCAAGGATACTGCATGACCATCCATATATTTAGATGTGGAATGTATTACAATATCAGCACCATATTCAAAAGGTCTACAATTAATAGGTGTTGCAAAGGTATTGTCAATAATTAAGGGAATACCATTATTATGAGCCAGGGTTGCAAACTTCTCGATATCTAATATAACTAGAGCGGGATTTGCTATAGTTTCTGCAAATATCAACTTAGTATTATCCCTAATCTCCTTTTGTAACTCTTCCATTGAGCTATCTGGATCAACAAAGGTAACATCAATACCCAATTTCTTCATGGTAACAGCAAATAGGTTCATGGTACCGCCATATATTGTACTAGCTGAGATCATATGATCCCCTGCACTACAAATATTGGTTACAGCTATATAAGTAGCTGCCTGCCCTGAGGAGGTACACATAGCACCTATACCTCCCTCTAAGGCTGCAATCTTCTTTTCAACAGCATCAACTGTAGGATTAGCTAATCTGGTATAGAAGAAGCCTTCCTCTGCCAGATCAAATAATTTACCAACAGTTTCACTGGAATCATATTTATAAGTTGTACTTTGAGCAATAGGTACTACCCTGGGCTCACCATTTTTAGGTTGATAGCCTTCTTGAATGCACTTGGTTTCAATATGATAGTTATTCATTCCTCAAACCTCCCCTTTAGTTAATCAATTAATCAGTAACTTCGATCTTTCTTATCTCCTTAGTTCTGATTTCCTTGCAGATTTCATTAATAAAGGTATCTAAAGATTTTTGACCTTCATCTCCCAGATAACGGCTTCTTACAGATACAAGGCCCTCTTCTTCTTCTTTTTGTCCCACAACTAACATATAAGGAACACGATTTAGTCTTGCCTCCCGGATCTTATAACCAATTTTCTCAGCTCTTCCATCCAGGGTAGCCAGAACTCCGTTAGCCTTCAGTTCATCTAATACCTTATTGGCATAATCATGGTATTTCTCGGAGATAGGAAGAATTCTAACCTGTTCAGGGCATAACCATGTAGGCAACATACCTGCATACTTCTCTATCAACCAAGCTAGGGTTCTTTCATAGCATCCTATACTGGTTCTATGAATAATATATGGTCTTTGCTTTTCACCATTTTGATCAATATAATACATATCAAACTGTTCAGCAATTAAAGCATCCCATTGAATAGTAATCATTGTGTCTTCTTTACCATATACGTTCTTAGCTTGAATATCAACCTTTGGTCCATAGAAGGCTGCCTCTCCTTCTGCTTCTGTAAATGGAATATTAAGCTCATTTAACACCTTACGGATTCTATCTTGAGTTTCATTCCATACTTCTTCAGAACCAATATATTTATCCTTATTATTAGGATCCCATTTGGATAAGCGATAAGTTACATCTTCTTCTAGGCCCAATGTCTGTAAGCAGTATCTAGCTAGAGCAAGACATCCCTTAAACTCTTCGTCCATCTGATCTGGTCTAACAATTAGATGCCCTTCTGAAATAGTAAATTGACGAACTCGAGTTAAACCATGCATCTCACCGGAATCCTCATTTCTAAATAAGGTTGAGGTTTCACCATATCTTATTGGCAGATCACGATAGGATTTCTGGCTAGCTTTATATACATAATACTGGAATGGACAGGTCATTGGACGAAGGGCAAATACCTCTTTATCAGCCTCTTCATCTCCTACAACAAACATTCCTTCCTTATAATGCTCCCAGTGACCGGATATTTTATATAAATCACTTTTAGCCATTAAAGGTGTTTTAGTTCTTACATAACCTCTCTTCTCTTCCTCATCCTCAATCCATCTTTGCAAAGTCTGAATGATTTTAGCACCCTTTGGCATAAGTAGAGGAAGTCCTTGGCCTATAACATCTACTGTTGCAAAAATCTCCATCTCACGGCCTAATTTATTATGATCTCTTTTCTTAATATCTTCCAAATGGGCTAAATATGCTTCTAAGTCAGCATTTTTAGTATAAGCTGTTCCATATACTCTAGTTAACATCTTATTTTTTTCAGAACCTTTCCAATAAGCACCTGAGGAAGAAATTAATTTAATCGCCTTAATACCCTTAGTACTCATAAGATGGGGTCCAGCACAAAGATCAACAAAATCTCCTTGTCTATAGAATGAAATCTCTGCATCCAATGGAAGTTCTTCTATTAGTTCCACCTTATAAGGCTCATTTTGCTCTTGCATGAATTTGATAGCTTCTTCTCTGGCAAGTGTAAATCTCTCCAGAGTAGCTCCTTCTTTAATGATTTTCTTCATTTCTTTCTCTATTTCATCTAAGGCTTCCCTATCAAAAGGTTCACAGTCAAAATCGTAGTAAAATCCTGTTTCAATAGCAGGTCCAATAGCCAGCTTTGCATCTGGATATAACCTCTTAACTGCTTGGGCTAAAACATGGGCAGTGGTGTGACGATATGCAGCCTTACCAGCCTCATCATTAAATGTTAATATATTAAGCTCACAATCTTCTTCAACTACTGTACGAAGGTCAACAACCTCCCCATTTAATTCAGCAGCACAGGCCATTCTTGCTAGACCTTCACTTATATCTCTTGCTATCTCATATACTGACATTGAATTTTCATATTCTTTAACAGAACCATCTTTTAAAGTGATTTTCATATATAATCATTCCTTTCAACACAATCTAATTACTTTAATATTCTTTCAAATTAGCTTAAACAATAAAAAAACCCGTCTCTTCCGACTTGCCATAAAGATCAAATCGAAAGGGACGAGCGTAAATTCTACCTCGCGGTTCCACCCTTCTTGGTGTATATGCACCCACTTAATTAGATTATAACGGAATCACCGGGCCGGATTAGGGCCACTCAGAGCTGGTCTTCATATGCTTCCAACTAAGGCACTTCCACCAAATTGTACCTCTCTCTGCAATCTTCCACATATTACTCGTCTCTTCATCGTTTTATCTTGATTGAAATAATTATAGCACTCCTGTGACTAAAGTCAAGGATTTTGTTTAGAATTTATATCATAAGATTAATATGGGGTGCAGGCTGTAATTCTTATTTACCTGAAGTCATAAAGGGTCCAATGGAAGAAGCCACACTGCTAATAGGCATGGTCTGAAGAATAATCTTACCAGGACCGGTGACCACTGTATTAAACATGCCTTCCCCGCCAAAGAACATATTCTTAACCCCAGGTACTGCCTGTATCTCCATAGAACAAGTTGCAGTCATAGCAGCCAAATAACCAGTATCAATAATGATTGATTGACCTGCTTGTAGCTCATATTCTACAGCGGTACCATCAATTTCAATAAAAGCTATACCTCTACCAGAAAGTTTCTGCATAATAAAACCTTCGCCACCGAAGAAACCAGCTCCTAATTTCTTCTGAAAATGAACAGATAATTCTACCCCTTGCTCAGAAGCAAGAAAGGCAGATTTCTGTACAATCATATTATTGCCTGGACTAATCTCCAATGCCCGGATAGAGCCAGGAAAGCTAGAAGCAAACGCTATCATTCCCTCACCACCAATGGCAGTATATCGGTTCTGGAACATAGCCTCTCCTGAAAACATTCTTCCCAAAGCTTTACCTATACCACCATTAGTTGTGGTCTCCATCTTCATATTTGGACTCATCCAGCACATGGAACCCCTCTCTGTGATTAGTGTTTCACCAGGCTCTACATAGCAAGTCACCACTGGCAATGGTTCTCCATAAATCTCATATCTCATAGACATAATCCCCCCCTAAAATAATCTATTAAATATATTATATCTTATTAATAATAATTAACCTCAATACCATTTTAAATCCTAGATTATAATTATGCAAGAAATATATTTAGTAAGAGAAAAACCCCCAACCTCATACAGGGGTTAGGGTTAAAAATTCCTTTGGAATAAATGTTGAACTATCTTTAATATTTCCCACTATGGAAATAGACATATTATTAAAATCTAGATATTTATTGGCAAATTCCTTAATATCATCTAAGGTTACAGCTTCTATTCCTGCAACTATATCATCCAATGGTAATACATATCCTCGGTTAATAACAGATTTACCGTTACTATTCATCCTACTTTTTGCACTTTCACTTCCTAAAATAAAATCAGTTTTAATCTGTTCCTTTGCCATCTCCAATTCATCAGAATTTATTCCATTTTTCTTAATATCCTCTATTATCTGATAAATCTTTTTAAAAACCGTATCGGTCTGTGAAGGATTCATTGCAGCATATATATGGAATAAGCCAGCATGCCTAAATGAACTTCCATATGAATAGATGGAATAGGTCAGACCACTATTCTCCCTTATTATCTGAAAGAGCCTTGAATTGATACTACCACCAAATATGGAATTGAATACTGTTAATACATAACGCTGATCAGATAAATACGAAATACAGTCAAAGGCTATATTACAATGAACCTGTTCTATATCCTTATTCTTAGTATAGATTACTTTATGATATTTCGGTTTATCTATATTCTCCATAAGCACCTGGTTTCTTTGCTTTATCGAACCAAACTTTTCTTCCAGCAGTGTATAAATTTCATCTTCATCAAATCTTCCAGCTACTGAAATAATAATATTATCTCCTACATAATAGGTATCCATGAAGTCCAATATCTGCTCCCGGCTAATATTACGAATGTTCTGTTTAGTTCCTGATATAATGTAACCTAGAGGATGGTCCTTCCATATCTTCTTCTGTAACATCTCGTGAGCTAAATCTTCTGGGGAATCTTCATACATATCGATTTCTTCGATAATAACACTTTTTTCCTTCTTTAAGTCTTTCTCATCAATTAAGGAGTTTTGGAACATGTCACTAAGGATATCAATAGCCAGTGGAAGATGTTCGCTTAATATTGTTGCATAATAGGAG
Organism: Clostridiales bacterium; assembly: GCA_012519565.1. Classification (GTDB taxonomy): domain Bacteria; phylum Bacillota; class Clostridia; order Lachnospirales; family Lachnospiraceae; genus Mobilitalea. The sequence goes on from JAAYPX010000004.1 coordinate 6,435, forward strand.
GTACATTCTTTACTGGTATAGGCATTTATATTACCTCCTATTCTAGCCATATCATCGGCCATCTGCTTTGTGTTTCTATTCTTTGTGCCTTTAAAGAGCATATGTTCTATTACATGGGCAATACCATTATTGCTTTTATTTTCATTGACAGATCCTACTTTTACCCATACTCCGAAGGAAGCACTTCGTAGATACGGCATAGTCTCAAAAACCACTGTAATACCATTTGATAAGTGTTTTATCTTTACCATCCTTGTTCCTTTCTTCATCTATATTTCATTTCTGCTATGAACAAGATAAGCAGTCTGCTTTCGATTTTATCATAATTTTCCCACCATAGCAATTGCATCACCCCTTTAGTAAGGAATTTCCTATACAATAAATAAAGTTCTAAGATATTGGAAATGGCTGTTTATAACCATATCCAATCTTAGAACTTCATATTTTAACTTACTTAATCTGATTTACAGTATAACCTTTCTCTATAAGAATGTCGATAACACTGTAATCACTGATATAATGGCCGCTACCTACTACTACGAAATAGGTATTGTTACCTTCTGCATTTAAGAGATTATCAATATAATCTGCCATACCTATATCTCTTTTTCTAATTAGTTTATCAATATACTCTTCAATCAACTCTTTCTCTACTTGAGATATGGTACTGTTTTTAATGGCTTCATAATCCACACCATATACTTGTCCAAAGGTCTCAGCATCGCCAATTTTCCATAGATTTAACAATACATTTATATAGTCATATCCAGTAGAAACTTGGGAGCCAGGATTATATATCATATTTTTTAAAGAGTTAATACTGTCTTTTAACAAGTACTCCTGTAACTCTCTGGAGAAACTGTCCATAACCTTACCTTGGAACTCATAACCTTCAATCTCTAATATAGGCTTGCCTTGCATCATAGCATTTACCATAAAATTCATATCAATACCTAACTGGGCGGCTATTGATGCTTCATCGAAATCGCCAGTTTCAGTACTTGATAGATTTGAGAATAATGTGTTAATATACCAAGGTTTAAACATGGCAATATCTTCTTCTCTTAAACCAAATAATCCAGCCAATTCTACAGTTTCTTTGTAAGTCTCCTCTGATATGTGATCTTTTAAGCTAGTTCCATCACTATACATGGTTAAAGCTGTAAAATTCATTAAACCTACATAATCAAAAAGATTTACTTCAACTATCAGTGCATCAGAGCTTTCATATGCCTTCAGCATTTCTTGGCTAAAGGGATAAATGTCATGATTTGCTACATGAATTGAACCTAATAGGTAAACCTTATTACCTTTATTGTTAACTTCCCACAGGAAGCCCTTACTGGAGGCATCCAGCGCTTCATATAAGTAGGTTACAATTCTAGTTGCAAATACACAGGCCTGCTCAACAGAACATATATCCTGTAACTTTAACTCTGCTCCCAGTTCATTATAAACGCCATACTGGGTCATATACTCAACAGGATTATATCCTTTATCTAAACCGATATCTGCTGAGTATTCATAACTTGAAATAACATCATATAAAGCCTTTAAAACTTCTTCCACAGTTATCTTATCAAAGTCTAAGCTAGGAATATACTCTTGGGCTGCCTTATTGCTTGCTAAAATCTTATGCTTTAATTGTGCAATTAAAGCCCTTAGCTGTGACCCTTTGATAGGCTTGGTAAAATCCAAATCCGCCCACGAAGTTGGTATTATACCATAATAACTGCCTAGGTTTAGTTCATCAGCGGCCCATTCACTATAATTGACTACCTGGGCCACATTACTTGTATCCACTTGTGCTACTGCGCTTAAATTCGGAACAAGCATCAATACAAGCATGATAATAGAAATAAGTCTTTTCTTCATAATCATCAAGCCTTTCTTAATTATATTCTCAAATTATGCTGTTAAATTAATTGTGGTAAATTTAACACTAAAATTGAGTCCAATGGTAATGTTTTCAAAATACATATTATACCATCCAAAGACCTATGTCAAATTAAAAAAAGATTAGAAGATTAGTTTTACTCAGACCTTAGAGCTTCTACAGCGTCTTTTCTAGCCGCCATTTTAGCTGGTATATGGCCACCTAACATAGTTAGAATTGTACTAATAACTATTAAGATTACAGCATGACTTATCTTCAGTGTTGCTACATTCTCAAGTCCTGTTAGATTAAGTATTACTTTATTAATTGGTAAGGTCAATAGCCAAGCTATTATTATACCTAAAGAACCTGAGAACACTCCTAGGATAAAGGTCTCTGCATCAAATACCCGGGAGATGTCTTTCTTTCTGGCTCCTAAGGCCTTAAGGATACCAATTTCCTTTGTTCGCTCTAACACAGAGGTGTAGGTAATTATACTAATCATAATCATACTAACAATCAAAGAAGTAGCTGAAAATGCAATTAATACTATTGTTATGCCGTCCATAATCCCGCTGGTCATAGAAGTTATTGTATCAGCCAGATCCATATATATTATTTTATCTTCATTTTCTTTATCTTGATTATATTGATCCAAATAGTCCAAAATCTCATCTTTAGTCTCAAAATTAACAGGATATATTGTAATCATATAAGGTGTTCCATTCCCACCTAGATAGGACATTATTTGCTCCCTTTTAGCTTCATCAATTTTTTCCATGGTTAGTACATTATAATCCGCTTCTATCTGACTTTTAACAATATCAGAGTCCTTTGATATATCAATAATTCTCTTAGCCAAGCTATCATTATAAGCTATACCTTCTGATATAACTGGGAATTTAACATTTTGTTTGGGACGAAGAATAGCAACTATTTTTAAAACTATACTATCCTCAGCCTTGTACAAACTGTCATAATCCATATTCAAAGTATATCCGCCATACTCTGTAGGGATATAATAATCATTATTCATTACGGCCTTTAGCTCTATGCCTATAAGCTTATCAAAATCAATACTTTCTAAATCAGTTGTATCAAATCCTAAGGTGGAAGCTATAGTTTTATCCATTCTATTTTTACTATCAACAACTAGAACCAAGCCTGTTTCATCCTGTGGATATTCACCTGCTAATAGATCATAGGTATTCTCCAGATAACTACTACCAGCAAGAGTTGTAGGATAGGAGGCAAATTTAAGTTCATTGGTATTGACAGCACTAATCTTATCCTTGTTCTCTATTAAAAGATTAATTCCTACAGTCCTTGTATACCCTATGCTTTTACATATACTTGGATCAATTGCCTCTAGATAATCAATATATTCCTCTGTAAACACATTGGTATGCAAAGCATTTCGTTCATTTCTATCATAAAGAAACACTTGATCAGCATCAATAGGTTCTGCCTCTGAGTTTAATTGCTCCTTAAGTTCTTGCTGCCTCTCTTGCATCTGCTCAAGATCTATTTCTGCTGTTTGCTGAGTAATCATTATAGGAAATTCAGTCATAGCTTCTGCCTGGAAATCATCAATTTGTAATTGAAATCCAACTGACAGGCTAAGTATCAAGGCTATACCTATTATTCCTATACTGGATGCAAAAGCTGTTAGAAATGTTCTTCCCAGCTTAGTCTTGATATTATTAAAGGATAAGCTTAAAGCAGCCAGAAAACTCATACTGGTCTTGTTTAGCTGAAATTGACCAGTCTTAGTATCCCCACTATAAGGATTAGTGTCAGAGATAACCTTACCATCACTAAATTCTACAATTCTATCGGCATATTTTTGAGCCAGTTCTGGGTTGTGGGTAACCATAATAACTAACTTATCCGATGCCACTTCCTTAATTAGCTCCATAATCTGAACACTGGTGGATGTATCCAAGGCCCCTGTAGGTTCATCACAAAGCAGAATATCAGGATCATTGGCAAGCGCTCTAGCTATGGCTACCCTTTGCATCTGCCCTCCAGATAATTGTGTTGGCTTTTTATGAAGGTGATCCTTAAGCCCTACCCTCTCCAATACTTCCAAAGCCTTCTTATGCTTCTCGCTTCTTGAAACCCCGCTAAGGGTCATCCCCATCTCCACATTGGCCACAATACTTAAATGATTAATCAAATTATAGCTTTGGAATATGAAGCCAATGGTATTATTACGGTAGGCATCCCAATCGCTGTCTTTAAATTTCTTAGTAGATTTTGAATTAATTATCAAATCCCCTGAATCATACCTATCTAGTCCACCTATCATATTTAGACAGGTTGTTTTACCAGAACCACTGGCGCCAAGTATTGCTACAAATTCATTTTTACGAAATGACAAAGACACATCATCTAAAGCAGTAGTAGTATATTCCCCTACAGTATATGTCTTTTTAATGTTCTTCAGTTCAAGCATGTTCTAGTCCTTTCCTATTAATTTCTGTTTATATAATTTTATATAGGTAAATATACCAATAAAATAACTTAATCATATTTATTAGTCCTTTATCTGTCAATATCTTCACCAGTAAATTAAGAATAATTTAATAGAAGTTTAATAATATTAAAAACTGCTGTAGTTCAAATATAAACACTACAGCAGTTTATCTTTACTTACTTAACATCCTTAAGGCTAAAGCTTAATCTACCCATCTTGTCTTGTCCAAGGCAAACAACTTTCACCCTATCACCCAAGGTCAGTTCATCCTCGATATGCTCTACCCTATGTTTTGCAATCTTAGAAATGTGAACCATCCCTTCCTTGCCAGGGGCAAATTCTATAAAGGCACCAAATTCTTTAATGCTAACAACTTTACCTTCGTAAACCTTACCTTCCTCAAAATCGGTAACAATCATCTTTATCATTTCTATTGCTTTTTGGATATTCTCCTTATCCAATCCGCATACAGATACATTACCTTCATCAGAAATATCTATTTTTACTCCAGTTTGTTCAATAATTGCATTTATTGTCTTACCTCTTTGGCCAACAACTTCACCAATTTTAGAAGGATCTATCTTAATTGCAAGAATCTTAGGTGAATATGGTCCAACCTCTTTTCTTGGTTCAGAGATAACAGGAGCCATTACCTCATCTAGGATATAGTACCTTGCCTCTTTTGTCCTATGAATAGCTTTTTCAATTATCTCTCTTGTAAGACCATTAATCTTAATATCCATCTGGATTGCTGTAATACCTTTATGTGTACCAGCCACTTTAAAGTCCATATCTCCAAAAAAGTCTTCCAGACCTTGGATATCTGTAAGAATAACATAATCATCATCACTATCACCAGTTACAAGGCCTACTGATATACCAGCAACCATTGCTTTAATTGGAACACCAGCTGCCATCAATGACAGGGTTGATGCACAGATACTGGCCTGTGATGTTGAACCATTGGATTCAAGAACCTCAGATACAGTACGGATTGCATAAGGGAATTCTTCCTCAGAAGGTATTACTGGAACTAATGCTTTTTCTGCTAAAGCCCCATGACCTATTTCCCTTCTACCTGGTCCTCTAGATGGCTTAGTTTCACCAACTGAATAGGATGGGAAATTATAATGATGCATATATCTTTTGTCAGTCTCTGTCTCATCTAATCCGTCCAGCTTCTGTATCTCAGCTAGAGCACCCAAAGTTGTAATAGTGAGAACCTGAGTTTGACCTCTAGTGAACATCGCAGAACCATGGGTTCTTGGTAAAAGATCTATCTCTGCAGATAATTTTCTTATCTGCTCCATAGTTCTTCCATCAGGGCGCTTATGATCCTTTAATATCATTTTACGCACGGTTTTCTTTTGGAATTTATATACTGCCTCATCAATCAATGGCAGCCAATCAGGATTCATCTCCTCATAGCGGGCCAGCAGTTTTTCTTTAATTTCCTTTATATTCTCTTCCCTAACCTGTTTAACATCAGTAAAAACTGCTTCCTCCATTGCCTCAGGGGTAATAAAGTTAACCATATCTTCATATAGTTCTTCTGGAGTGTCATGTTTGATATAATCATGTTTGGGTTTACCACATTCTGCTACAATCCCATCTATAAATTCAATAATTTTTACATTTAAATCATGGGCAGCGTAGATAGCTTCTATCATCTGCTCTTCAGCTATCTCATCTGCACCTGCCTCAATCATAATTACTTTATCTCTGGTAGATGCAACTGTGAGAGCTAAAGAAGATACTTCTCTTTCAGCTTGAGTTGGATTAAATACCAACTTACCATCAACCATGCCCACCATTGTAGCAGCAGTTGGTCCGTTAAATGGGATATCTGAGATAGAGGTTGCAATAGCAGAACCTAGCATTGCAGCTAACTCAGGTGAACAATCTTGGTCTACACAAAGAACTAGATTGTTAATGGTCACATCATTTCTGTAATCATCAGGAAATAAAGGTCTCATAGGACGGTCAATAAGACGGGATGTGAGAACAGCATTTTCTGAAGGCTTTCCTTCTCTTTTAATGAAACCTCCTGGAATCTTACCTACTGCGTATAATTTTTCCTCATATTCAACACTAAGAGGGAAGAAATCTATACCTTCCCTAGGTTTATCAGATGCGGTTGCTGTAGATAATACAACAGTATCACCATAGTGGACCAAAACACTGCCGTTGGCCTGGGCAGCCACTCTTCCTATGTCCACTGTAAATGTTCTACCTGCTAATTCCATTGAATAACTTTTGTACATACGATAAATCTCCTTTTACTAATAATATTAATATATTAGGAGTGGAGGAACCGAAACAACTGAAAAACCTACCGACCAAAGCCCATATCAATAAGCTTTTCAGAAGTCTCGGGATGTCCTCCATCTACTCCAATATCTTATTATAACACTATTATTACCAATATGCTAGAATATTTTTCATATAATATAAAGAGTTTACCTTATTAAATAACAAATCCACCAGGCGCAGTAATACAAAGTAAATTATATATAAAAAATACGGATACAAAATCTTACTGCCATAATAAACATAGCCCTATAAGTATTTGTATCCGTAACTTAAGCCAATTCCCTTAAGATATTATTAAAGTCAACATTATTAATATATATTAGCTAGCTTAAGCAACAATGTTTCTTAACCATCTCTTTTGCTTATATCTTCTGAAAGAAAAAATCAGCTTGTAAACCTCTTCAACAAGTATCATGGAATATACCAAAAATACAGGTAAATCTAAAATCAAACCACCTAAAACTGCCATAGGAATGCCAATAAGCCATACTGCTGTCACATCAAGGAGTAAGGCTGCCTTAGTATCACCACCACTTCTTAATATGGCTACTATAAACAATGCATTTTGCATCCTTATGGGGATTGCTATGGCGAATACCGTTAGGCAGATACGAATGTAGTTAGCCACTGTTTCAGACACGGCAAACAAATTGATAATAGGCTCTTTTATCAGTAATGTTAACAATGAGCCTAAGAGGGTTAATAAAAACTGAATGGCAATAAAATTCTTAGCGTACTCTTCCGCTTTTTCTAGTTCATTAGCCCCCAATTCATTACCCAGGATTACAGAGGCTGCAGAACAAACCCCAAAGAAAAAGACCAAGATCACCTGCTCTACTGTATTGGTTATAGTAACCGCGGCAGTGGCTGCGTCACCCATTCGTCCATAAACCAAGGAATACATAGTAACTCCTAATCCCCACATAAATTCATTAGCTATAACTGGAGATGCTGTTAAGAAAAACTTCATTAGAAATGGCTTATTGAAGTACCTATCCTTATCCTTAGGATCTCTTTTGTAATGTACTAGGTCTCCAAGGCCATCATCTGCAACTTTATTTCTATGTACCAGAATTAATAAGGAGCTGCATTCAACGATTCTTGCAATTAAAGTTGCTAAAGCTGCACCTTTTACCCCCATTACTGGAAAACCTAATTTACCAAAAATCAAAATATAGTTAAGGATTGCATTAACTAGAATAGAGATGGAGGTCATAATTACTGGTATTTTCACATAGTTCATACTTCGTAGAACAGATACATAAGCCATTGTTACCGCAGTAATTGGATAACTTAGGGCTACAATAGTAAGATAATCCGCACCAATGGATATAGTAGCAGCCTGGGGCGTGAATATCTTCATAACCACTTCTGGACAGAAAAGACTAGGCAAAAGAAAAATCGAGGATGCTCCCAGTCCCAGGAGTATAGCTATAGACAAGACCCTGCGAATATTATAAAAATCTCTCTTGCCCCAATACTGAGCTGCTAGAATTCCAGAGCCACTACAAATTCCAAATAACAATAGGGAATATACAAAGAAAACCTTATTGGCCAAACCAATTGCAGCTACAGTAGTCTCACCCAATTGCCCTATCATTAGGGTATCTACCAAGTTTAATACATTATTTAGTAAATTCTGCAGGGCAACTGGTACTGTTATCATAAGGGCTTTTCTTAAAAATGTTTTATCTTGCATTATAATTTTGTAACGGTTCATACTCAAAAATACTCCTTTTCTGTAGTTTACCAGTCTATTAATCGATATAGAATGTATTTATCATTATTACAAGCAAAGAAAGCCATAAAAATGCCCCATAATCAAAACTGAATTACAGTAATCAATATGGGGCATATCTTTATTTAGTAATTATAAGCGTTTATTTTCTTAAACCTAAACGTCCGATTAGATTACGATATCCTTCAATATCTTTCTTAGCTAAGTAATCAAGTAATCCTCTTCTTTGACCTACCATCTTAAGAAGACCTCTTCTTGAATGGTGATCCTTTTTATTGATTTTTAAATGCTCTGTTAACACATTAATTCTTTCTGTTAATAGTGCAATTTGTACTTCAGGTGAACCTGTATCCTCAGGTGTTCTTCCATACTCTTTAATGATTTCTTGTTTTCTTTCTTTACTAATCATAATATTTCTCCTTTCATTTTAAACGCCATATACTAAGACAATGGTCGGAGTCTCCATAGACCTAGTATTGGCTAGTCACGAATGCTATAATAGCACAATTTTATTTTCTTGTAAATAGCTTTTTTATCTTTTTCGCAGGAGCTAGATTAAAATATCGTCTACCAAATTCAATATCTTCTAGCATAGCTTCCCTCAATTCCTCTAAAGTATTAAACTTTATCTCTGGTCTTTCAAAAGCATACAACTGTACTTCTATCTGCTCCCCATATAAATCTTCATCATAATCAAAAATAAATGTTTCCACACCCTTACTTTCCTCGGCTCCAACAGTGGGCTTAAATCCTATATTAGTAATACCGGGAAAGGCTTGCCCTTTGACTATAGTTTTAGAAGCGTAGACACCGCAAGGTGGCAGTAGCTTATTTGAAGAAGGTATTATATTAGTTGTCGGCATACCTATAGTTCTGCCAATTTTTCTTCCATGGAGAACTTCACCGGTGATAGAGTAGGGTGTACCAAGCATGGCATTAACTGTTTCAATATTCCCTGCCTTAAGTTCATTACGTATTGTGGAACTACTTATTACAGTATTGTTCCACGTTTTTTTATCACAAACAATTACCTTGTAATTGTATTCCTTTTCAAAAGTTTGTAGCATATGATAATCTCCTCTTCGATTGTGTCCGAAGCGAAAATCATTGCCTACCACTATAATTCTTGTATCCAGTTTATCTACCAGTATATTCTTAATAAAGGCCTCAGCTTCCATATTTTTTGTTTCTTCAGTAAAGGGATAGGATATTAAGGCATCTATTCCACTTTTTCTTAATTTATTAACCTTTTCTTCTTCTGTATATATTAACTGGAATTCTTTATCAGAAAACAAGTTCTGTGGATGATATAAAAAACTGAACATTATGGCGGTATAACCTAGTTCTTTATATGATATAACTTGATCCATAAGATACTGGTGTCCCAGATGTAGGCCATCAAATTTCCCTAAGGTAATAGCACTATTTTTAAATTTAAAATCTGTACTGTCAGCTATATATCTCATATTAATCACCATTCCCGTTACTATCAGCAGTGAATAAAATATATTCCATGTAAATTGTTACACAAAAATACTATAAATTGAATTTCTTAAATAATGTATTAGTTAAACATTTTAACAGGCTTATATAATTGTTTCATTTCATCATACTGATAGATTCCTATAAATTTATCATCTGAATCATAAACTCTAACTAACCCTTTAAGGAAGGTCTGTGGTGATTTTATCACATGTTCCCTTTTAAAAGAGTTTCCATTATAAATTAATTTATGAAATTCTCTTGCTACAATTAATTTTTCATAATCTACAAACATATCATCAATGGGAACAATATATTCCATAAGTTTTCCCTGATCTTTAAATTCTTCAATTTCAGACAATGTAAATGCTTGATCTATAGTAAAACTTCCAACTCTGGTACGAAGCAGACTTTTCATAGCACCACCACAACCAAGCTTATCACCAATATCATTCAGAAGGGTCCTAATATATGTTCCCTTACCACAATCAACCGTAAGGCTTACTTCTTGGTCTACTGCCGAATAAGCTGTAATTTTAATATCATGGATTATGACCTGGCGGCGTTTTCTCTCTACTTCTATTCCCTGTCTTGCCAATTCATAAAGCTTCTTTCCATTAACTTTAACAGCAGAATACATTGGAGGAAGCTGCATATATTCACCTATAAAACTATTGATGGCATCCTCAATTTCTTCCCAGGTGGAAGTAACCTCTCCAGTCTTAATTACACTACCTGTTAAATCCTGAGTATCTGTTGTGATGCCCAACTTAAGAACTGTATCATAAGTTTTATTCTTATCAGTAATCATATCGACCAGCTTAGTAGCCTTACCAATACAAATCGGTAATACACCTTCAGCATCAGGATCCAGTGTCCCTGTATGTCCAATTTTTTTAATCTTTAATATACCTCTCATTTTTGCCACTACATCATGAGAGGTATATCCTTTTTCTTTATTTATAATTAAAATACCATTAATCACGTAAATTCTCCTAGCTACCTTTAATATCAACAATTAAAGAATTGCCATAAATCGTATTTAACTGGGTTTCCACATGGGGTATTAGATTGTTTATTACATCATGGAGAGACCCCCTCATAGTACAACCTGCAGCTTTGATGTGTCCTCCACCGCCAAAGTATATGGCTATCTTACTAACATCTACATCCCCATTGGACCTTAAACTGACTTTATATTCCTGAGTAGCCAGTTCATATATAAATATAGCAACTTCCACTCCCTTAGTAACCCTTAATTGATCAATTACCCCATCTAAATCCGTAGGAGATGCCTTATAAAATTCCAAAATCCTACGATCTACAGAAGATATGATTACACGATTACCAAGCACTAAGAAGCTTTCCATCAGACATCTTCCCATTAGCTGATTCTGTATATAGGTTTTTTGATAAAAAGATTCATCTATTAATCTTGAAAATGCAATCCCCTTATCTATTAATTTACCTGCAATTTCTAAAGTCTTTCTTGATGTGTTATTATGCTTAAATACGCCAGTATCATGTATTATTCCTATATAAATACTAGCAGCTATTTCTTTTGTTATTTGGTCCTCATCTAATAGTTCATATATGACCTCGCAGGTGGAGGAGGCATCGGCCACCACATGATTAATATCAGCAAATAAAGTATTACTTATATGGTGGTCAATATTAATGGTTTTCTTAGCTGTATTAAAATATTTCAATCCATGACCAAGGCGATCCAGGCTACTGCAGTCTAAAGAGATAAAGACATCATATACTTCATCGGATTCGAATGAATGTTTTATATCTTCTACTCCGCTAATAAGGTCAAAATTATTACCAAATGGCTCCATATACACATCTATTGACTCTATCTGTAACTCATCCTTAATATTCATTAGATATTGATAAAGTGCAGTACATGATCCAATACAGTCTCCATCAGGTCTTACATGACCTACAATAACTATTTTTTTAGCCCCGACTATTTCATCAGTTATTCTATACATTCCCCCACCATCCTTACTATTAAGTATGCTTAGTTTTCTTCACTATCAATATTTTTATTGACTTCATTAATTAATTTTGACATCCTTACACCGTATTCAATGGAATCATCAAGTAAAAATATTAGTTCAGGGGTATTACGTAAGTTAAGGATTTTAGCTAATTGTCCTCTCATGTATGAGGCAGCACTTTTTAATCCAATCAAGGTGGCATCCTTGGATTCCTGTTCTCCAAAGACACTAATATATACCTTAGCTGTTTTTAAATCCGGAGCCACTTCTACAGATACGACAGTTGTCATAGGATTTATTCTAGGATCTTTAATATCTCTACTGATTAAATTGCTTAATACTTTTTGAACTTCAACATTGATACGAGTATTTTTAATACTGTTTTTCCTCATACTAATCATACCTTTCTTCATAAAGTTTGGAAAATTAAAATTTTCCAAACTCTTATAAAAGCATTATTATCTTGGCACTTCTACCATCATATAGAATTCGACAGAATCCCCTTCTTTAATGTCATTATATCTCTCAAATACCAGACCACATTCATATCCTGTTGCTACTTCCTTAACATCATCTTGGAATCTCTTAAGGGAAGCCAATGGTCCTTCATGAATTAATATATTATCCCTATATATTCTCGCAGAACATCCTCTTATGATCTTACCGCTGGTTACATAAGAACCTGCAATGGTACCTACACCAGAAGCTTTGAATGTCTGACGAACCTCTGCATGACCAATAACTTGCTCTTCGTACACAGGGTCAAGAAGTCCCTTCATAGCAGCCTCAATATCTTCAATGGCATGATAGATCACACGATATAGTTTGATGTCTACATTCTCATAGTCTGCCCTTTCCTTGGCTGCATTATCAGGTCTAACGTTAAATCCTATAATTATAGCATTGGATGTGCTGGCAAGGATAACATCAGATTCATTAATAGCACCAACACCACCATGGATAATACGAACAGTAACTTCCTCATTACTTAACTTCTGTAGACTCTGTTTCATAGCTTCAACAGATCCTTGAACATCTGCTTTGATAATTAAATTAAGTTCCTTAATATTACCTGCTTGTATCTGTGAGAACAGTTTATCTAAAGAAAGTTTAGCCTTAGTATCAGCTAATAATTTCTCACGGCTTTGTGAAATATATGTTTCTGATATATTTCTAGCTTCTTTCTCAGTATCAGTAACCATAAAGGTTTCACCTGCATCGGGAACCTCATTTAATCCTAAAATCTCTACAGGTGTAGAAGGTTTTGCTTCTTTTACTTTTCTTCCTAAATGGTCCATCATGGCACGAACTTTACCATAGGATGAACCTACAGCAATATTGTCCCCTACACGTAGGGTTCCTTTCTGTACAAGGACTGTGGCAACTGGCCCTCTACCCTTATCCAATTCTGCTTCGATAACAATACCTCTGGCATTACGATTAGGGTTGGCCTTAAGTTCTAAGATATCTGCATTTAGGATAATCATCTCGAGTAAGGTATCAATTCCCTCTTTAGTATGGGCTGATACAGGGACAAATATTGTATCTCCACCCCATTCTTCAGGTATTAATTGATGCTCTGTTAACTCTTGTTTTACCCTCTCAATATTGGCGGTAGGTTTATCAATTTTATTAATTGCAACAATTATCTCAATATTGGCAGCTTTGGCATGATTTATAGCTTCAACAGTCTGTGGCATAACACCGTCATCAGCAGCAACAACAAGAATTGCTATATCCGTGGACTTAGCCCCTCTCATTCTCATAGATGTAAATGCTTCGTGTCCTGGGGTATCTAAAAATGTGATTTTTTCTCCATCAATATCAACAATATAGGCACCAATGTGCTGGGTAATACCACCAGCCTCCCTAGCTGTTACATTAGCCTCTCTGATTGCATCAAGAAGTGATGTCTTACCATGGTCAACATGCCCCATAACACACACAACAGGTGGACGTTTAACCATTAAGGCTTCATCTTCATCTTCCTCTTTAAGAAGTTCTTCCACCTCATCAACATAAACTTCTTTTTCTACAATAATATCATATTCTAAAGCTATTTCTTCCGCTTCTTCAAAAGTAATATCCTGATTAATTGACACTACCTTTCCAGCTAAGAATAGTTTTTTAACTAAGTTTGCAGCAGGTATTTTCATCTTCTCAGCCAGTTCCCTTAAAGTTAATACCTCTGGTATTACAATTGTCTTAATTTCTTCTTCCACCACTTCCACAGGCTTTGGCTTAATAAATTGACCTTTTTTAGGTGCTTTTACCTTTAGAGCCTCTTCTATATCTCTATCATCATTATCATCTATGATTTCTCTATCTTTATAATACTTCTCCTTATTTATTCTATCCCTATTTCTCTTATTGGTTCCATCGTTTTTCTCAGCTACTTTTTGCTCTAGTATTTGCTGATCAAAGTTCTTACGTTCATTACCTCTACCAGGAGCTCTTTTGCCAGCTACTTGGGTTGACTTTCCATATGCTGGTTTACTCTCATCTTTTTTATAGCCTTCATAGCTTTTATACCCTCCTGTAGGCCTTTGGGTATTACCAGTCCTTCTTTGATTTTGTCCCGCTGGACGGTTGTTTCTTGCATTACCATCCTGCTGATTATTATTCGAACGATTGGAAGAATAAGGGTTCTGTCCTGCTGGTCTTTGGTATGGTCTTCTCTGGTTCCCATGATTATTTTGGTTGGAATTGGAATACCCCTGTCCTGATGATCTTTGATTGCCTTGTCTATGTTGACTGGAATTAGAACGGTTGCCACCTTGACCTGAAGTTCTATGGTTTCCTTGGGTATAGCTACCTTGATTACTGGAAACTTGACTACGTTGGTTTTGATTTTTTTGGACTTGGGATTCTTGATTTGCTCCACTTGGGGAGGATGTTTTGGATGTACCACTATCTTGATTTAAAAAATGATTTTTAACAATCTTAATTTGATTTTCTTCCAGATTGCTACTATGGGTTTTTTTAACACCATAATTCTTCTCAAGAAAGTTCTGTATATCCCTACTTTCTATTTGTTTTTTTCCTTTTAGTTGCTCATTTATATAATTCTTTAGTTCAAATATTTTCATTTTTGCCATACTTACTACCTCCGTATTAATCACTGCATCATTTTTAGTTCCCTTTCTATTGCATCCGCCAGTCCCTTATCAAGCAAAGCTAATGAAGCACGATTTTCTTTGCCTATTGCATGACCTAGCTCGTTCTTTTCACCAAAAATATAAATCGGCACTTTATAGTAAGTACACATATTGGTAAATTTCTTCTTAGTATTATCCGATGCATCCTCTGCTACGATCACCAAGTCTGCCTTATGTTCTTTTACTGCCTTTTCAGTGGAAAACTCACCACTTACGACATTACGGGATTTCATTGCAATACCAATGAGACTATAGACTTTCTTTCGTTCTATCATCTAACCCAACCAACTCCTTCTCTAAGGTCTCTACCAATGTAGCCGGAATTTTAACCTTTAAAGAACGATCCAGGCCTTTTGTATTGATTGATTTTTGTAAACAGGAAACGGAATTGCAGATATAAGCTCCCCTACCATTCTTTTTTCCAGTAGTATCTAAAACAATTTCATTTTCAGGGGTTTTTACTACCCTAATCATTTCCTTCTTACTTTTCATCTCACCACAACCGGTACACATTCTAAGGGGTATCTTCTTTGCCATTCTATCACATCCTTAATATTGCATACTTTGCGATTCGCTCTTAATATCAATTTTATATCCGGTTAATTTTGCTGCCAATCTGGCATTCTGACCTTCTCTTCCGATTGCCAGTGAAAGTTGATAATCAGGAACAATTACCTGTGCTGTTCTATCTTCAGTATTAACATCAACAGAAATAACTTTTGCTGGACTTAAGGCATTTTCAATCAAAGCAGCTGGATCATCACTCCAATTTATAATATCAATCTTCTCATCCCTTAGTTCACGAACAATCGCATTCACCCTTGAACCATTTATACCTACACATGAGCCAACAGGATCTACATCAGGATTGTTACTCCATACTGCCATCTTAGTTCTTGAACCTGCTTCTCTGGCAATACTTTTAATCTCAACAATTCCATCTTGTATCTCTGTTACTTCTGCTTCAAATAAACGTTTTACCAGTTCAGGATGTGTTCTTGAGACAGTAATTCTGGGGCCTTTAGTAGTATCTTTAACTTCCAAAACGTATAATTTAATACGTTCTGTTGGCTTAAATACTTCACCTCTTACCTGCTCACTTTCAGTTAAAACAGCATCTACTTTACCCAAATTAATACTTACATTATTACCCACATACCGTTGCACAATACCGGTAACTATGTCTTTTTCCTTCATGCTGTACTGCTTAAATAATACTTTGCGCTCTTCTTCACGTATTTTTTGGACTACCACTTGCTTAGCCTTTTGAGCTGCAATTCTTCCGAAATTCTTTGGTGTTACTTCTATATTAACAATATCACCAATATCATTTACAGGATCAATCTTCTGTGCCTGTGCCAAGCTGATTTGTGAAACAGGGTCTGTAACTTCTTCGACAACTTCCTTTAAAGCGTAGACATTGACCTTTCCAGTATCCCTATCAATATTTACTTTGATATTATCAGCTCTTCCAAAGTTATTCTTACAAGCTGCCACCAGAGAATTTTGCAAAGCTTCTAAAATAATATCTTTGCTGATGTCCTTTTCCTTCTCTATTTGATTTAAAGCTACAATTAATTCTTTGCCGGTATCCATTTCCATCCTCCTTTTGCTAAAACTGCATTTAGAAATTTATTGTCAAGCGTACTAGTGCTATGCTCTTTCTAGGTAATTCTATCTGCTGATTATCTTCTGTCTCAATCTTAATCATATCTTGATTAAAATCAATTAAAGTTCCGATAAATTCTTTTTTCTTATCAATGGCCTGATACAGTTTTATCTCTACCTCTTCACCAATACTTTTCTGAAGATGTTTATCCTTCTTTAATTGTCTTCCAAGCCCTGGTGAACTGACCTCCAGTATATAGGAATCGGGTATATAATCTTCTTTATCCAGTAGATCACTTAGGTATCTACTTACTAACTCACAATCATCAATAGTTATTCCGCCCTCTTTGTCAATGAAAACCCTCAGATACCAGTTGCCCCCTTCTTTAACATATTCCACGTCATACAGTTCAAAATGATTCTCCTCAATTATAGGCCCCAATAACTTCTCTGTCTTTTGCACATACTCTTCATGTTTCGCCATATTAATAATCACACCTTTCTTTATATCATGCAGACTTACCTGAGAATCTCATTCGCCATGGGTAGAGCATAAAATTTGCCCAGGAATGTTAAATCTTTCACAACATATACGCCTTTATAATTTTTATATTAATGTCATTTTTAATATTATTTAAATTATTAGACTTTTCATACAAAAAAACCTTATTATTTCACTATACCATAAAATAAGAGTGGACTTTCGCCCACTCCTTTAACGTCGTATCAATAAGTACAATTTTTATTATATCAAATATATCCAATTAGTGCAAGGGTAAAATAAAAAAACCTTATTCATTGGTAAACCGTTGAAGAAATTCTTTTGTTCTTTGATTAGTGGTCTTATCGAAAACTTCTTCAGCAGTCCCCTCCTCAACCACTACCCCACCATCCATGAAAATAATACGGTCAGAAACATCTTTGGCAAATGCCATCTCATGGGTAACAATAACCATAGTCATTTTCTCCCTGGCCAAAGTTTTAATAACCTTCAGGATTTCACCAGTAAGTTCTGGATCCAGTGCCGATGTAGGTTCGTCAAAAAACAGGATCCTAGGATTTTGAGCCAAGGCCCTAGCAATGGCAACTCGCTGTTGCTGACCTCCGGATAATTCACAGGGATATGCATCTCCCCTATCACCAAGATTCATTTTCTCAAGAAGTTCATAAGCTTTTTTACTAGCTTCATTCTTATTAATTCCTAGAACCTTCACCTGAGGGTCCACAATATTACGAAGAACTGAGTAGTGAGGAAAGAGATTAAAATTCTGAAAAACCAGCCCCACATCCATAATAATATTATGTAATGTTTTTTTATCTGAATAGATAGCCTTGCCATCTACGGTATCAACCATTAATTTGCCACAGACTTCAATACGGCCCCTATCAACTCTCTCCAGTTGGGTTAAGCATCTAAGTAAGGTTGATTTGCCAGAACCAGATGGACCAATAATAGATATTACTTCTCCTTCTTTAACCATAAGAGAGATATCTTTTAGTACTTCATTATCAGCGAAACTTTTTCTTAAATTTTCAGCCTTAAGCAACATAATGATACCTCCCTTTTTAATTTTTATAGTAATCAAACTTCTTCTCTAGTAAACGGAATGCTGCTTCAACAACCGTATTCATAACTAGATAAAATATTGCAGCAACAACAATAGGAATTGTTGAAACATATTTGGATACTGAATTACTTGCAATATTAAAAAGCTCCTCTACGGCAATAACTTGAGCCAGGGAAGTATCCTTAACCAAGGTCATCAACTCATTCCCAGTTGTAGGAATAACATTTTTAATAGTTTGGGGCAGAATTATTCTAGTAAAGGTTTGGAATTTACTATATCCTAGAAGTTTAGCTGCCTCATATTGTCCTTTGGGTATCACAGATATTCCACTTCTAAAAATCTCACCAAAATAAGCTGCATAATTAATAGCAAAAGCTATAATACAAGCTGTAAAACGGTTGAATCTAAAACCAAATATATAATAGGGTGCATACATGAAGAAAAACAACTGAAGCATCAGTGGTGTCCCTCTGAAAATCAATTGGTATATTCTTGTAATCCCGCTAAGGATTTTGAAATTGCTCCTTCTAGCTAAGGCAACTAAGAAACCAAGTGGAATTGAAAACAAGACTGTTAAGGTGAATATCTTCAAAACCATTACAGTGCCAGTTAGCATTCTCGGTAATAGTATATGTATTGGTACATTATTGATTATCATAGAGACCTCTCGCCTTCCAAATATAATATCTTATCTTCTACTCAACAACAGTGAAATCTTCTCCTAGCCACTTTTCAGAGATTTTAGCTAAGGTACCTTCTGCTTTTACTTCTCTTAAAGCATCATTAATAGCTTCAGCCAGTGCTAGTTCGCCCTTTCTAAAACCTATGGCGTATTCCTCTGCCTTCAAAGTTTCTTCCAAAATCATATAATCTTTATCTAGATAATTAATCATATAGTTTGCTACAACAGAATCCATAAGTACGGCATCATTACCACCGGTTTCCATATCCATAAGGGCTGTAGCATAGTTACCAAAGGATAGTACTTCTTTAATAGTAGCTTTAAAATCCTTGTTCTTATCACTATTAAGAGTATCTTCAGCAGAAGATCCGCCCTGAATGGCTAATCTTTTTCCAGCCATGTCTGATAAGCTTTTAATATCACTATCCTTCATTACTACAACAGCAATACTATTGCTCATATAAGGGATGGATAAGGTTAGCATTTCTTTCCTGCTTTCAGTAATAGAAAAACCATTCCAAATACAGTCAATACTCTTAGTGTCTAGTTCCATCTCCTTAGCTTCCCAATCAACAGGCTCTAGAACTAATTCAACACCTAACTTTTTAGCCACTTCCTGTGCTAAATCAATGTCGAAACCTACTATATTATCTTCTTCATCACGAAAGCCCATGGGCGGAAAATTGTCATCAAGGCCTAGGACCAAGGTTCCTTTATCCAATATGTACTGAAGTGAGTTGTCCTCGGAAACACCTTGCTTATCATTGCTTGCATCTTCAGGTTTCTTTAAACCACAAGCTACAAGACTTAGCATCATAACAGCTACAATTAAAATACTTAAAAATCTCTTTATAATAATAATCTCCTCCTTAAAAATATAAAGATCTACATTCTATATTTTTTATATAGTTTATTATGTTAACACTTTACCATGCTACCACGCAAGCGTTAAAATTGCAACTATTATTTTATTATTCTTAGATGGGAACCATGTAAAACAGGAGCTGTCTTCATATTATTGGAAGATGGATATGTCCTAGACAATCTTGCAAGCCATTGCTCCTACAAAGCTTGTTTTTTATCATCTTATAAACTATAATTAAAATGATGAAATATAAAGGAAGGTGTTATTAATGCAGTACAGACGCTTTGGAAATACTGATTTAAATATCTCTGCTTTAGGTTTTGGTGCAATGAGAATGCCAACCATTGAAAAAGATGGTAAAACTATTATTGATGAGCCCGCTGCTATTGGTATGATTCGTCATGCTATAGACAACGGTATTAATTACGTAGATACGGCTTATTTCTACCATGATGGTCAAAGTGAAGTTGTAGTAGGTAAGGCCCTTCAAGACGGTTATAGAGAAAGAACCTATATAGCAACTAAGAGTCCTGTGTGGCTGATTAAAGAAGAAGAGGATTTTGAGAAAATACTAGATGAGCAAATGCAAAAGCTCCAGGTAGATTATATAGATTTTTATCTGCTACATGCTTTAGATAAGTCCAGATTTAAGGATATTGTTTTAAAATATGACCTAATCAATAAGATGATTAAGCTTAAGGAAGAAGGTAAAATCAAATATATGGGCTTTTCCTTCCACGATTCTTTAGATGTGTTTAAGGAGATTATTGATAGTACTGACCAATGGGATTTCTGCCAGATTCAATTTAATTATATTGATATAACCCATCAGGCAGGCCAGGAAGGCTTAGAATATGCGGGTAAAAAAGGTATCCCTGTAGTTATCATGGAGCCCCTGCTAGGAGGTAAGTTGGCTAATCTTCCTAAGAATGTTAAGGATGTTCTGGATCCTAAAAAAGATCCTGTAGAATGGGCCTTGGATTTTCTTTGGGATAGACCAGAAGTTGCCCTACTTCTTAGTGGCATGAGCACACCAAAGCAGCTGGAGGATAATCTTATTTACGCTGACCGCTCCTTCATAGGTATGCTTAAGGATGAGGAGAAGGCAATGCTTAAGGAGGCTAAGAGAATTTATGATACCATGGCTTTGGTAAGTTGCACCAAGTGTAGATACTGCTTACCCTGCCCTAGCGGTCTATTAATTCCTGATATCTTTGAAGCCTATAATATGACCGTATCCGCGGGAATGAAAAAAGCAAAAGAAAAATATGATGAATTTGATGTAAAAGCTTCCGACTGTGTTAAATGTAGAGCCTGTGAGATAGAGTGTCCACAACATATTGAAATCAGCCAAGTAATGACTGATGTGGATAATGTATTTGCCAAATAATTATTTTTGTACATATAAGCTTTGACGAGTGCGTTCTGCCCTAGGCAGATATCTTCATATCACACAAGTGGCGCACAATGTGAATAGAGTTCACATGCCTGAAGGGCTTTATTATTGAATTTCAATGGAATTTCTTTATAATAAAGGGGTAGTTGCAATAGATATAAAGTACATCACTGTACCCGAAGACACTATTGCGACAGCCCCTTTTATGCTTAATAGAACACAGAGTATACAAGTTCTGACCATCTAGCAATATTTACTATGGTATTTACCATAATACTTGCTATAGTATTTTCCATAGTAGCCATAACTATTCATATTGACTTTGTTTAGTACTGCGCCGAGAATTCTACAACCAGTCCTATCTAACTGTCTTTTAACATTCTGAGCAAACTTATAATTGATGGAATTAGCCTCCATAACCAGCACCATGCCGTCACAAACCCTTGCCACAACAGCACTATCAATTACACTCCCCAAAGGAGGGGTATCTATAATAATATAATCAAAATTATCTCTCAATTCCTCTATCAGTTCCTTAAATTTATCTCCCCCTAATAATTCCGAAGGATTAGGGGGTACAGGACCAGCAAACACTATGTTAAGTCCTACTATATTGGTTCTATATATAATATCATTTGCATCCAACATACCAGAAAGATATAAAGTAAGTCCATTAACCTTTTGATCTATTTTTAATCTACCTAATAAAACCGTTTTTCTAAGATCTGCGTCTATAAATAATACTTTAAGATTTTGAGCCGCTAGTGACTCGGCTAAATTTATGGCAACACTACTCTTTCCCTCATTGGGTAGGCAACTGGTGAAACCAATAACTTTTATATCACTACCACAAAAAAGGATGTTACTTCTTAAAGTTTTATAGGCTTCTTTACTTTGATAATCCAGTTCATTTTGGTTGTTAATATAAACAATACTCATCTAAACTCTCCTTATACCATTAAGCAATTCTATAAACGGTGTTTTTTTCTGATTTTTCTTCTGGAAGCCATGTCGGCCATAGTATTTTTCTGTAATGGAATGGTTCCAAGAACACTTATATTCAAATACTTTTCAATATCTTCCGGAGTTTTAATAGTATCATCCTGTAAATAAATCCAAATTATTATAAGTATAGCAAGCATTATACCCAGCATACCACCAAGGGCTGTATTCATAAGAACATTTGGCTCAGATGGGTACACTGGTAGATTACCCTCTTCAACTACATTAACCTGATCAATATTCATAACATTGCTAATATGTACTGCAGAGGCTAACCTTACCTCATCAACTATCTGTTTAGCCATAAAAGGA
>JAAYPX010000057.1 GCA_012519565.1 Clostridiales bacterium
TACATCAAGATTATGTTCAATTACAACTACTGTATTGCCAGTCTCTGAGAATTGACGCATGATGTCTATAAGTTTATGAACATCTGCAAAATGTAACCCTGTAGTAGGTTCATCAAGAATATATATAGTCCTACCAGTACTACGTTTACTTAACTCAGTAGCCAGTTTAATTCTTTGGGCCTCACCGCCGGATAGCAAGGTGGAAGGATGTCCTAATTTTAAGTATGATAAGCCTACATCATTAAGAGTTTCCAGTTTCCTTTTAATTGATGGAATGTTTTCAAAAAATGGCACAGCCTCTTCTATGGTCATATTAAGTACATCGTAGATGGTTTTCCCCTTATACCTTACCTCTAAAGTCTCTCGGTTATAGCGTTTGCCCTGGCACACTTCACAGGGTACATATATATCTGGAAGGAAATTCATCTCAATCTTCAGTATACCATCACCTTTACAAGCTTCACAACGGCCTCCCTTAACATTAAAGCTAAATCGCCCCTTAGCATAGCCTCTCATCTTGGCATCCTGAGTAGCGGCAAAGAGATCTCTTATAAGGTCAAAGACACCTGTATAGGTGGCTGGGTTTGATCGGGGAGTTCTACCAATAGGAGACTGGTCTATATTAATAACTTTATCCAGCTGCTCAATCCCTATCATATCTTTGTGCTTCCCAGGAATATGACGGGCACGATTTAAGTCCCTAGCCAATCTCTTGTATAAGATTTCTGTAACCAAGGAGCTTTTCCCTGATCCAGATACACCAGTGACACAGGTCATAATCCCTAACGGTATATCTACATCAATATTTTTCAGATTATTCTCTGAAGCTCCTTTAATGGTTAAGTAGCCTGTGGGTACCCGCCTTTCAGAGGGTACTGGTATAGTAATCTTTCCGCTAAGATAGGCTCCGGTAATGGATTCCTCTACTTTCATAATTTCCTCTGCTGTACCTTCAGCCACTACTAGGCCGCCATGCTCACCAGCTTGAGGTCCAATATCTATAATATGATCCGCAGCAAACATAGTATCTTCATCATGCTCTACAACAATTAAGGTATTACCAAGATCCTTTAAATCTTTAAGTGCCTTAAGTAGTTTATCATTGTCCCTTTGGTGAAGACCAATACTTGGCTCATCCAGTATATAAGCCACACCAACAAGTCCAGAACCTATCTGAGTTGCCAATCTGATTCGCTGTGCCTCTCCACCGGATAAAGAACCTGTGGCCCTTGCCAAAGTTAGATAATCTAAGCCAACATTATTTAAAAACCTTAATCTGGCCCGTATTTCCTTAAGTAATAAAGCCCCAATCTGTTCCTGCATAGGAGATAGCTTTAGGTTATCCATAAATGTAGACAAATCACGAATTGAATACTCTGTAAGCTCTGCTATATTTTTATCCCCTACTGTAACTGCTAAGGCTTCCTTCTTCAATCGTTTTCCATGGCATTCCTTACATGGGGTTGTCCGCATAAATGTCTCATATTCCGCTTTCACAGTATCGGAAGATGTTTCCCTATAACGTCTTTGAACATTTTTTATTAATCCTTCAAAAGCCACATCATAGATACCTTCTCCCCGCTGCCCCTTGTAATAAACCTTTACGGATTTACCATTGGTTCCATGGATAAACATCTTTCTTATTTTTGCTGGCAGGTCTTGGTATGGTGTGCTTAGGTCAAAATCATATTCCTTAGCCAGGGCTTCCATAATAGATCTGGAATAACTGCCTTTATTAACAACTGATTGCCATCCCGGAGCTGCAACAGCCCCATCTATAATGCTTTTATCCTTATATGGAACCAATAGATCCTCATCAAACTCCATCTTTATCCCAAGGCCATAGCACTCAGGGCAGGCACCAAAGGGATTGTTGAAGGAAAATATCCTCGGTTCGATCTCGTCTATACTAATACTACAATCTGGACACGCAAAGTTCTGACTTAAGGTAATTTCCTCTCCACCAATCACATCGACAACCAATAAGCCTTCAGCCAAATCCAGTACACTTTCAATAGAGTCTGATAATCTTTTCTCTATACCAGCCTTAACTACCAGACGATCTACAATTATTTCTATATTATGTTTTATGTTCTTTTCTAATTTAATATCTTCGGATAAATCATATAGGCTTCCATCAACCCTAACTCTCACATAGCCACTGCGTTTCGCCTGTTGAAATAATTTGACATGCTCACCCTTACGGCCCCTAACTACTGGTGCCAATAATTGAATCCTAGTCCCTTCAGGTAGATTCATTATCTCATCAACCATCTGATCTACGGTTTGCCTTTTAATCTCCTTACCACAATTAGGACAGTGGGGTATACCTACCCTGGCATATAGAAGGCGGAAATAATCATATACTTCAGTAACTGTACCAACAGTGGATCTAGGATTTCTATTGGTTGACTTTTGATCTATGGATATAGCAGGAGGTAAGCCTTCAATGCTCTCTACATTGGGTTTTTCCATCTGCCCCAGGAATTGTCTAGCATAGGATGAAAGAGACTCCATATATCTTCTTTGTCCCTCTGCATAGATTGTATCAAAGGCTAGTGAAGATTTACCAGAACCACTTAAGCCTGTAATTACCACAAATTGATCCCTAGGTATATCCAAATCTATATTTTTTAAATTATTTTCTTTGGCTCCTCTTATTTTTATATAGTTCTTCTTCTCTGACATATTTTCACCTATTTTCATATGCTTATATTACATAGTTAACTTGGCCCAGATTAAAGACGATAGGTCTATTAAATACTGGCTTTAACTAGGCCAACATCTTTATATATTATTCAAATATTTCTTTACTTCAATCATCTTATCCCGTAACTCTGCTGCCTTCTCAAAATTCAGTTCTGCAGCTGCAGTATGCATTTGCTTAGTAATCCTTTTAACCAAAGCTTCCAGCTCCTTAACAGACATAGATTCCAGATCTTTCTCCATATCCTCTGCCGTTTGCTCGGTTTTCTTGGATATACTAATTAAATCCCGAACCTTTTTCTTGATGGTAGTGGGTGTTATACCATGGGCTTTATTATATGCATCCTGAATCTCTCTTCTTCTGTTAGTTTCAGATATAGCCCTTTGCATTGATTCAGTTATCCTATCAGCATACATAATAACATGTCCATCTGCATTACGGGCCGCCCTACCAATAGTCTGAATAAGAGAAGTTTCAGAACGGAGAAAGCCTTCTTTGTCAGCGTCTAGTATGGCTACTAATCCAACTTCAGGTATATCAAGTCCCTCACGAAGTAAGTTTATACCGACCAAGACATCAAAGACATCCATACGCATATCCCTTATTATCTCATATCTCTCCAAGGTATCAATATCTGAATGTAGATATTTTACTCGAATACCAACTTCCCTAAGATAAGTAGTAAGGTCTTCCGCCATCCTTTTAGTCAAGGTAGTAACCAATACCTTCTGTTTTTTAGCAACTTCTTTATTAATTTCGCCAAGAAGATCATCAATCTGTCCCTCCACAGGCCGTACAGATACCAGAGGATCTAATAATCCTGTAGGTCTGATAACCTGTTCCACCCGGAGTAATTCCCGTTCCTTTTCATATACTGAAGGGGTGGCTGATACAAATAATATTTGACTTATCTTACTTTCAAACTCCTCAAAATTTAAGGGTCTATTATCTAGTGCTGAGGGAAGACGAAAACCATACTCCACTAAAGTAGACTTCCTAGCTCTGTCACCTGCATACATTGCCCGTATCTGGGGTATGGTCATATGGGATTCATCTATAATTATTAGAAAATCCTCAGGAAAATAATCTATCAAAGTATGGGGAGGTGCCCCTGGTTCTAATCCAGTTAAATGTCTGGAATAGTTCTCGATACCCGAGCAAAAACCGGTCTCCCTCATCATCTCTATATCGAAATTAGTTCTTTCTGCAATTCTTTGGGCCTCCAGTAATTTACCTTCACTTTTAAAGTATCGTATTCTCTCTTCCAGTTCTATTTCAATATTCTTTATAGATTGCTCCAGCTTTTCCGGTGCTACAACATAGTGGGAAGCTGGAAAGACAACAATATGCTCCAGGCTGCTTTTGATTTCACCTGTTAATACGTCGATTTCCAAAATTCTATCTACTTCATCACCAAAAAATTCAACTCTAATTGCCAGTTCTGCAGAAGATGCCGGGAAAATCTCTACCACATCACCCCTAACCCTAAAGGTACCCCGCTTAAAGTCCATATCATTTCTATTATATTGGATATCTATAAGTCGTCTTAAGACCTCATCCCTATCCCTTATCATACCTGGCCTTAAAGACAAGACCATGTTCTGATAATCAATGGGGCTACCTAAGCCATAGATACATGATACACTGGCAACAATAATACAGTCATTTCTTTCTGTTAATGCAGCTGTCGCAGAATGCCTTAGTTTATCAATCTCGTCATTAATTGCAGAATCTTTCTCTATATAGGTATCAGTAGATGGAACGTAGGCTTCAGGTTGATAATAATCATAGTAACTAACAAAGTATTCTACTGCATTTTCAGGAAAAAATTCCTTAAATTCACCATACAATTGAGCAGCTAGGGTTTTATTATGGGCTATGACCAAGGTAGGCTTTTGTAGCTGCTGTATAACATTAGCCATTGTAAAGGTTTTACCAGAACCGGTCACACCTAATAGGGTCTGACACTGATTACCACTGTGAAATCCCTCTACTAAAGCTTTTATTGCTTCAGGTTGATCCCCTGTCGGTTGAAACTCTGATTTAAGCTTAAACTCCATTCTACCATCCCTTCTAATTTATATATTTAAACCGTATCCAAACAAACGGCTAGAAAAATTATCCGGCTTATAAAATCCACAAGCCTGTATAACAAGCTTTGCTAGGTCTATTCTGCCCTAGGCTAAGATATATAATGTAACATCCCATTCAGAACATATATTCTGACATTCTATGTGAATGTCTGTAATTATAACATAGTAAGATAGCAAAATCAATATTATTTCGAATGTTTGTTCTAAATAATGGTATTATATAATACCATTGGATATGCAAAATATTTAAGGGTACACAGGTATAACCATAATGGACCGTTAAAAGAACAGCACTTGACTTCTGGGTCATTAAGGGACATTTTATCTCTAATAAATGACACACTAATCATAGTGGCTGTACTTATATCGGTATGTAAACACACTTCCTGTGATGGCTATACCTGTGTACCCGATTCAATTTTGGGACATACCCTATTTTCTTAATCTACTATGGCAAATTGGCTATTGTAAAGATGGGCATAAAAACCGTCCTTCTGAAGTAATTCTTCATGATTACCCTGCTCTATTATTTTACCTTCTTTCATAACTAATATAGTATCAGATTCCTTAATAGTCGATAATCTATGGGCTACGATAAAACTGGTTCTTCCCTCCATAAGTCTGGCAAATGCTTTTTGTATTCTTATCTCTGTTCTAGTATCAATATTACTGGTGGCCTCATCAAGAATTAACATTGGTGGTTTAGTCAGCATTACTCTTGCTATACATAAAAGCTGTTTTTGCCCTTGGGAGATATTACCCCCATCCTCTGATATTACAGTATCATAACCTTTGGGTAATCGTTTGATAAAACTATGGGCATGGGCGGCTTTGGCTGCAGCAATAACTTCTTCTCTGGTAGCATCTTCATTCCCATAAGCTATATTCTCCATAACAGTACCATTAAATACCCAAGTTTCCTGTAAAACCATTCCATACATACTTCTTAAGGTCTTTCGCTTCATATCTTTAATATTTATCCCACTGACTTTGATATCACCTTTATCTACATCATAAAAACGCATTAGTAGATTAATTATGGTAGATTTTCCACTGCCAGTTGGACCTACAATTGCTACTTTTTCCCCAGGCTTAACATACAGATTTAGCTTTTCTATTAGCTTAATATTTTTATCATAAGAAAAATCAACATGACTTATAGTCACATCACCATTAATCCCTACATTGTCTAGGAGTCCTTGGTCTGAGATCTCCTGCTCTTCATTAATCAATGCAAATACTCTTCTAACAGAAGCCAAAGCTGACTGCAGCTCAGTTATAACACCAGATATCTCATTAAAAGGTTTTGTATATTGATTGGCATAGGATAGAAAACTGGAAAGCTGACCAACCGATATCCCCCCTCTAATAGCATATAAGGCTCCTACAACCCCTACCGTAGCATATACAATACCATTGACAAACCTAGTACAAGGATTGGTAAGGGATGAATAAAACTGTGCCATAACTCCACATCTATGAAGGTTATCATTGATTTCCTTAAATCTATCAATTGCTCTATCTTCATAGGATAAGGCTTTTACAACCTTCTGATTACCTACCATCTCTTCGATTAACCCACTTAATTCTCCCCGAATTCTCGACTGCTCGCTAAATTTATTATAAATCCTCTTAGATATAAATGATGCCACAAATAGGGATAAGGGTGTAAGAAGAATAACCACAAAACCAATTACTACATTAATATTTAACATAAAAATAATAGTACCTGCTATTGTTACTATACCGGTAAATAATTGGGCAAAGCCTTGAAGGAGCCCATCAGAGATTATATCTATATCATTAACCACTGTATTAATAATATTACCGTGGGAATTACTATCAATATATTTTAGTGGCACCCTAGTTAACTTCTCAAATGCTTTTGTTCTTAAATCCTTTACTGTTTCAAAGGTGATTTTATTAGTACAAAAAGTCATTAACCATTGAGATAAAGCACTACCACCAATAGCAAAAGAAAGATAAATAAGTACTTTAGCTATCTTGTCAAAGTCTACATTACCAGGCCCTATAATATAATCTACTGCTTTTCCTATTAGTATAGGTGCCATTAAAGATAAGCCCACACTAATTAGGGCAAATGCTAAAGCTAAAACCATATAGCCCCAATAGGGCTTGGCATAATTAATCAATTGCCTAAAGATAGAGGTTTTATTATCATAATTAGTCATGTCTGGCTACCTCCTCCTCACTTAATTGTGAAAGGCATATCTCTCTATAGATTTCACAGTCTTTTAAAAGCTCCTTATGTTTACCAATACCTACTACCTTACCATCATCTAGTACAATTATCTTGTCTACATTTTTGATTGTATTGGCCCTTTGTGATACCATAAAAACAGTTGCTTCATTACAATGTCGCTTTAAGGCCTTCCTTAAGCTGGCGTCAGTGGCATAGTCCAGAGCGCTAAAGCTGTCATCAAAAATTAATATGTCTGGTGATCCCACCAGTGCCCTAGCAATAGTCAGCCTTTGTTTCTGTCCACCGGATAAATTCTTGCCCCCCTGCATAATCATAGTTTCATATTTCTCAGGCATTCTCTCAACGAAATCCTTAGCCTGTGCTATTTCAATTGCTTTTATGATCTCATCAATTGTAGCATCCTCTTTAGCAAAGCGCATATTCTCCAAGATAGAACCATAGAACAAGACCGCTTTTTGGGGCACTATACCAAATCGTCTCCTTAGATCACCCAGCTTATAGTCACCTATGGGCACTCCATCTATAAGTATCTCACCCTTTGATACATCATAAAATCTGGGAAGTAAATTAACTAGGGTGGATTTACCCGATCCTGTCCCTCCTATAATCCCTATAGTTTCTCCTCGATAAACATCCAGGTTTACATCCATAAGAGAATATTCCTCTGTTCCTTCATAGGCAAAAGACATATTGCGGATTGAAATTAAGGGTTTAGTCTTATCTCCCTTATTAAGCTCCACAGGATTTGTAGTACCCTTATCTTCAATAGATGATA
This sequence comes from Clostridiales bacterium, assembly GCA_012519565.1. Classification (GTDB taxonomy): domain Bacteria; phylum Bacillota; class Clostridia; order Lachnospirales; family Lachnospiraceae; genus Mobilitalea. Next base: position 7,800 of record JAAYPX010000057.1, read on the forward strand.
CCATATCAAATAGTTTATTGATCCTAGATGCACTGGCACTGGCCTTAGTGAAAATAACAACCAAATTAGCCACCACGACCAAGGCTAAGGATATCTGGGTCATATAATTAACAAAGGCAATAATTTCACCTTGGGTTAATATCCCTGCATCAACCCTCATACCTCCAAACCATATTATAACTATGATTGAAAAGTTCAGTATTGTAAATGTAGCAGGATTTAGGATAGCAGATATTCTGCCAACCCGTATAGCAACTCTAGCAACATCATTATTGGCTTCCTTAAAACGGGCTTCCTCTTTCTCCTGTTTGGAAAATGCACGGATTACCCTGGCTCCAGATAAATTTTCCCTAGTAATCAATGATACCTTATCCAATAATTTCTGTCTTATCTTATAAAAGGGAACCGATTTCCTCATTACAATATATAAAACCAAGGATACTGCAGGAGCCACAAGTAGAAAAATTAAGGATAGCTTCAGATCTAATATCATAGCCATCACTGTAGCCCCAATTACTAAAAAAGGAGCTCTTACCACTAATCGTATAAGCATTGCTACTGCCAATTGTATCTGATTAACATCGTTAGTTATAATTGTGATTAATGAATTGGTACCCAGTAGATCCACTTCCCTATGGGATAGGGAATTAATATGGGTAAAGAGATCATTACGAAGCATAGTACCTACTCCTTGGGATGCCCTTGCTGCACTATACTGGCAAATCAATGCAAATATTAATCCCATAGCTCCTAAGAGAAGAAGTACACCGCCTTTTTGCATTACATAGGCTTTGTCACCATTTTTTATTCCTATATCAATTATGGATGCCATAACTAAAGGCACAATTAATTCAAAAACGGCTTCGAGAAATTTAAAAAAAGGTCCAATAATAACCTCTTTCTTAAAGTATTTTAAATATCTAGCTAAACGTAACATTAATTATTGACTCTCCTTCAATTTCTTGCATAAAGTATAGAATGACTGATAAAAACTATCATTATCTGCAGTCCTGCGTTTTGGCTTGCGGCCTCTAACTCGTTCCCCAGCCCTTCTACTTTTTGAAGCAATGTGTCTTATCATTAGCATCTGCTCAATATTGTCATTATCATAGATCCTACCACTTTGATGTATTGCGTAAGCCCCCTTTCCCAACGCCATTGCCGCTACTCCGTAATCTTGAGTTACAACTATATCTCCCTTGCTGGTTTTGTTCATTAAGGCGAAATCCACGGCATCAGGAGCCTTACTAACCGATATAATTTGGCTGTAATCTGAGAACAGGATATGACTTGTATCAACAAACATTAGAACAGGTATTTGGAACTCTTTTGCAATCTCTTCAATAATATCCTTTACTGGACAAGCATCTGCATCAACTAATATTTTCATATCTTAACCAACCCTAATTTAATAATATGTATATCCCTCACAGTTCTATAATTATATAATCAGTCTATTAATACATTTTCCAGCAGTCAAAGCAAGATATACTATCTATTCCATATTATAGTTTAACTTGTCAGACAATACAATAATAAACTTTTATACTTGAACCCTAAATAAATTTAATATATAATGTTAGGGCTAATCCCACCTATTGTAAATATTAGATGGTTAAGAATAAAATTACATCATATATAAAATGCTATAAGATAAAGGAGATAGACTATGAAGGATATAGAAACAATCTACCCAAAAGACAAAACAGAATTATATCAAGTAATCCAAAGCCAATTAAAGGCCCTCTTGGAGAATGAAACTAATCTTATTCCCAATCTGGCCAATACCTCAGCTTTATTAAATATGGCAATGGAAGATATCAATTGGGTTGGCTTTTATATAGTTAAGAACAAGGAATTATTACTGGGGCCTTTTCAGGGAAAACCAGCTTGCATACATATCCCCATAGGTAAAGGAGTTTGCGGAAAAGCTGTTGAGGAAGGTAAAACCCAATTGGTGATTGATGTTAAGCAATTTCCAGGTCACATTGCCTGTGACAGTGCCTCAAAATCAGAAATAGTAGTTCCTATACGCTACAACAATCGCATTGTCGCAGTTCTAGATATTGATAGCCCAATTTTCGCAAGATTTGATGCCATTGATCAAGTAGGCTTAGAGGAAGTAGTCCACATACTTGAGCATGGATGTAATTGGGATGAGATATAATAAGTATTGTAACTCCATATAAGCATATAATATGAGGCTGTTTCAAAACATCTCTAAGGTTCATGGTCTCCCATGTTTACCTGTAAGCAACATTTTGAATCAGCCCTTATTATTATCACCTTAACAACTTATAATTATATCCTTATTCTACTTTAAATAATTTAATCGCTTCTTCAAGCATATTAGCTTTATTAGCCAACTCTGCTGCTGACTGTCTTAAATAATCAACAGAATCAATCTGATTATTTGCTGTGGTACTAACCTCTTCTGTTGCTGCAGCAGTTTCTTGAGATACTGAAGAAATATTCTGAATAGAGTCTAAAGTAACATTCTTAGCTCCATCTATTCCTTTAATACCCGTTGCGATATTGTTTAGATTATTAACCAGCTCTCCTACATGATTGTTAATATTATTAAATAGATCAACAGTCTTCTCAAGAGATTTGGCCTGGGATCCAATGATAACCTTAGCTTCTTGGGCTGTATTAACGGTCTCTTTTGTCTTGGTCTGCAACCCATCTACAATACCCTTAATATGATTAGCAGCCTCCATGGATTGATCAGCTAATTTTCTAATCTCATCTGCTACTACGGCAAAGCCCCTACCTGCATCTCCTGCTCTAGCCGCTTCAATAGATGCATTTAATGACAATAGATTAGTCTGGGATGCAATATCGTTAATTATGTTGACAAAGCCTGCTATACTCTTAGATTGTACCTCAAACTCTTCAACTTTACTTATAACAATATTAGAAATCTCGGTAGTTTCTTTAGCCTTCTGATTTAATTCATCGATAATTACAATACCTTCACTGGATATAGATTTAGTATCATTAGCAATCTGTTCAATTTCATATGTACTACTATAAACATTATTTATCTGATCTGAGAGATTGCTCATCTGTATTAAACAATTCTCAGTATCACTAGCTTGTTGTACGATTCCCTTCTCTATCTCATCAATAGTTTGGGATATACCTTTAGTGGCACTTAATAAATCTTCTGAAGTATCTGATAGAGAGGATGCTGAATTATTAACTGTTACACCCACATCCCTAACCTTACCGATGAGATTACGAAGATTGGTCATCATTTCAGTTAAGCTATTGCCAAGGATATTAAACTCATCCTTGCCCTTAGTTGTAAATTGTGTTGTCAAATCACCCTTTGATGCTTGATTTATAGCTTTAATCAAATTAGATATTCCTTTTCCAATGCCTACAGATATCATATATCCAATAAATAGGGATACTATACAAGTTACGCTAATAACTAAAAGATTAAATGATTTAATACCACTCACCTGTTTTAAAATCGTACTTTTAGGTACTAAAGATAAAATCATAGCATTGCTATCACCTATTTTACTGTATAAAAACAGATATTCTTCCCCATTATGATACACGTATGAGAAACCAGTATCTTCCTCACTATTTATTGCATTCTTATAATAATCAGTCTTTAGAAATAGACTTTGATCAAGAATTAAATCCATATCTAAAGCATTAGTATTGGTCACTTCTTCTCCCTCTGCAGGAGCTGTTGTAGGGGTAGGTGTTGAAGTAGCTGGCAAGATGCTAGGATCTGCACTATATAATAGTTCCTTATTATCAGCAGTAACAAACCCCAATATGCTACCATCACCTAAATCATATTTTGCTAAAACATTTTTAATTGTATCGGCAGATATGTCAAAAATTAAATATCCATTATTATTATTAAATCTTCTAACATAAGATATAGCATATTTATTATAATTGTATTTCAAATTATCTCCGAACAAAGCGTAGTCGATTTCATTATGATAACCAGTCCAAGTAGTAACATTTCTCTGCTCCGCCATCTCCGCTGGTAGACTTGTCTCCATAAAGGTAGTGTAGAGATTGTCCTTATAGCTAGTTTCTGTTGACATTCCCTTTCCAACCTTACCAAAGATATGAATAGCAGCAATAAAATCATTGGTTTCCTTGGATATTATAGCTTGATCTTTTAAAGAAGCAAGTGCATTCATAAGATCAAAAGTGTCATTATCATCTAGTCTATTATAGTATTTCTGTAGATTTGAATCAAAGGCCAATTCTACAGATTTTTGTTCTATAAAATCAAAGCCAAAGCCAATATAGTCACTTATAGCCCGTATTGTTACCAAGGTGTTATCTTCATAGTTCTTAATAATAGCATCTGAAGATTTATTATAAGATATCATAGAACTGATGCTCATCAAAACCATAGGAATAAGTAATGCCATAATTAATCTTGAACGAATAGATAGAAGTTTTATCAATAGCTGCTTAAACTTCCCATTAGACTCCTCCTTCTTATCCTTAGAAGTCTTATCTTCTTTAAACAACTCACTACGTACTTCAGCTATCTTAGTTGCGGCCTTTTTAGGAAATTTCATTTTTTTCATATAATAAACCCCCAATTTTCTTACGTTATTTAGCAATATTCTTCCTGATAAGAATAATATATAATATATTTCTGTTTTTTTCAACTTTATTTTAGTTTTATTGACAAGTAAAACTAAAATATATAGTACTAAATGTATCCTTTCTAAATAAATTGACAATTTAACATCCTGTTCTGGAATTTTTTTACAATTAAATAGCAGCCCTGATTACTATATTTAAAAATCATGACTGCTATTATGTAACATGCTTACTATTCAAAAACATTATTTCTTTTTCTTAATCTCTTTAAATCTAGCATTAATTCTATTATATACTTCTGTGTACAAATCAGCTACTTGCTCTGGTTCCATCTTAGATAAATCTAAGTTATCAAGGTAAAGCATGGTAAGTGCGCTTGCCTTGCCACTGGGAAACACCTTTAGATTAACAGATTCAGCCATATGCATTCTCCTTTACTATATAAATCTGTCTTAATTATATTAGAAAACATTAAAATAAACAATATAATTATATACTAGAACATATATTTTCACATAAATTCCCATAAATTATATAAGCAGGTATATTAGGGTACCAACTACTCCACTACCGAAAATAATATACATGGCATTCAGCTTAAATTTTCTTATTAGAACTAAGCCCACAATAAAGAGTATTAATTCAACATACCTTAAATTAGACAGTTCAATATTCTTTAAATCAGAATCAAATAGGGCTAAAACCAGTATAGACACGCCAGCTGATGCAATCATTGACACAATTGCAGGCCTAACAGCAGATAGTACTCCTTGTACCATCTTTAAATTCTTGTATTTAAAATAAAGCCAAGCTAAAATAAGAACAATTACCAGAGATGGGAAAATGCATCCCAAAGTTGCCACAATTGCCCCAGGAAATCCTGCTAACCTTTGGCCCACAAAACTGGCTGAATTTAATGCTATTGGTCCCGGAGTCATCTCTGCGATTGTAATCAGGTCAACAAATTCACTCATTTCAATCCATTTTTTTGTATCCACAATCACATTTTGAATTAAAGGAACCGCTGCATAACCTCCTCCAAAGCTAAATAGTCCTATTTTTATAAAATTCAAAAACAACTCTAATAATATCATCTACCATTTGCCCCCTTTTTCTCAGTAAGAAAAACAGCAATTACCCCAATAATTATACATGAGATAATGATATTAATAGAGCTTACACCAAAAAATACCGCTGCAATAAAAGTGACAATCATAAGAGTAATATAGAAGATGCTACGGGTTTTAATTATATTTTGCGCCAGACTGATGATTACATCAAATAATACGGCAGCTACTCCGGCTCTCATTACTAACAAAGCGATTGATACAATTTCATTATCCCTGAATTGATTATAGAATATAGAGATTAAGGAAATTATTATAAGGGGTGGTATTGATGTCCCTATAACTGATACAATAGCACCCCAAAACTTCTTAATCCTGTAACCAATTATAATCGATGCATTAACAGCCAACGCTCCTGGGGCTGATTGTGCAATTGCCGTAAGATCTAACATTTCTTCCTCTTCAACCCATCTAAATTGTTCAACGAATTTTTTCTTCATTAAAGAAATGATGACAAAGCCCCCGCCAAATGTAAAAGCGCTCAGCATTAAATTTGAAATAAATAATTTCCAGTAAATTTTCAAGTTACTCTTCTTCATATTAGTCCTCCTTACAGGTATATTATACACCATTTATAAAGTTATTAAAGAAGGACCTATAAAGAATTTTATAGTTAGATTTAATTATTTAAGCAATGGTCTCCACTAATTTTGCTTTCCTTAAGGCAACAACTATAATAGGTATAATTATAATTTGAATTATAATTCCTGGTAATGCTGTTACAAATGCAGCTGTTACAAATGCTTTCACTCCATATGTATTACCTGCCATACCTAATAGTATGGCATTGGCTATTCCCATAACTATTCTACCACCTAGCATACCACCAATTAGTGATACAAAGACCTTACCTTTAGTAAGCTTATAAAGGATTGCAGTAATAGCTCCATAGGCAGCCAGCTCCAGCATCATAGATAAACCTATAGGGTAAATAGGCGGCATACCAGTTATGGCAAAGCTCAGAAGAGGTAGTATTAATCCACAGAGCGCCGCATAAGGTAAACCGCATAGAAATCCTGCCAATAAAACAGGGATATGCATCGGTAGTAATACAGCTCCCGCATTGGGAATAGGTATAAACCTATTGAATTGAGGAAGGATTAATCCCAGGGTTATACATAGGGCCGTAAAGATTAGTTTTCTAACTTGATTATTTCGCATTTTACATCTCCTTTTCAATAATTTTAATATTACCAAAAAAACGTTGTATCCAAAATCATGTCACATAAAGCCTGTATCTTTAGTTGATTAAAATAATTGTTCTCTAAAGGAATCCACAGATTAATAAATTGTAGTAATTTTTCCTTACCATTTCTTTTTAATATCCGTTCTTTCTGAACTTGAGAATCCAGCTTTAGAAATATCTTATAATCATATCCCCTTTGTAACATTGGATGAAGAGAATAGGATCCCTCAATAATGTTTAATTTCTTAGGTTTAATCTCTATAGCTTCTTTAAACTCATCGGTCATAGGAAGATAAGGTCTGTAATAAACGGTCTTATATTCTATTAGGGGGTCTAATACTTCCACTTTAAACCTTTCATAGTGCAAGTTCCCCCCTGGCTCCCTAAGCCTGTCCTTAGTCTTCATCTTTATGGGGGTATAGTAATCATCCATATGAAACACATTGCAATCAAAATTTTCAGCAATATATGAAGCCAAGGTACTTTTTCCACTGCCACACATACCGTCAATGGCAACTATAATGGAAGCATTCCTTGCTAACAGACTATCAATCTGGCTGATAACTGCTTTAAAATATTCCATATCATTATCCATAGCTACCCTTCTTTCTAACTTATTAAAAGTATTCTAATCATAACTGAAAGTTTCCCTTACGAAACTCTGTAGGCCTGAGGAACTCCATAATAGCATGCAATTATAAAAAACATGAAGATTAGACCTCTGTACTCAGAAGCTTGGAACCTTCATGATTCTTATTTCTTATATCTTGTATTTCTAATAAAATAATATATCTTATCGGTTTATTTCTTCTATACACCCTTTAAATAGCTGAAACTTCTATTAATCTAAAACTTTTCGTTAAAATATATTTATTAACAGATAGCATCTATTTTATTAACTCTTCTTAAATGTCTATCTCCTAGAAACTCTTCTGATAAATATGCGGTGATGATTTCATAAGCCAATTCTATGCCTAAAGTTCTGGCTCCTAAAGTTATAATATTGGCATTATTATGCTGTTTTGCCATTCTAGCAGAGAATGTATCTGTACATAAGGCTGCACGAATACCTTTAACCTTATTAGCTGCAATACTCATTCCAATTCCAGTACCGCAGAACAAAATTCCGCAATCAGCATCTCCTGCAACAACTGTATTAGAAACTTCTACTGCTATATCAGGATAATCCACTGCTTGATTAGATAGTACTCCTATATCAACTATTTCATATCCTGCATTTATGAGACGTTCTTTTATAATTTCCTTATATTCAAAGCCGCCGTGATCACTGCCCAGTGCAATTCTCATCCTAGTAACCTCCATTTAATCCATTGTACTTCGCTATTTCAGCGTTTTTAGTATATCTAAATATTATTGAAAATTCAAGCCCTTACATATAATATTACAAAATAATAGGAGCAGTTTCAAAATATTATCAAGTTTTCATCAATATTTATTTCTTTAACATTCAATAGCCCAAGGAAATCAAATAAAAAGATCTATGACATTGTATCTGTCATAGATCTTTTTATTTGATTTCCTTTACTTTTTACCTTTATACATCTAGCTGTCCTTATAAAAAGGAATTATGAATAATTCAGGTTAATATTAATCAATATTTCCTGTTCTCTTATCATGTTGTCTTTGGAAGAACTTGGTTATTTCAACAATAGGTATTACTGCAAAGCCTAAAGCTATAGATACAAAGAACTCTGCAATGGTAATATTAGAGAACTGGAATGCCTCTGCAAATGGTGGAACAAATATAATTATTGTTGTTAAAACCAGTGATGATAGTATTGCACCAAATAAGAAATTATTGTGTTTCTTCATTGCAAATATAGAATGTCTTCTACTTCTCATATTAAGGGAATGGAACATCTCTGACATGGATAGGGTTAAGAATGCCATAGTCATACCATCTGGACTTTCAGCAATTTCAAATACACCTGATTCCATGTAGTGTCCTACAAAGTATGCAATAACTGTAAGGGCGGCAACCATAATTCCTTGCCATATAACGTCAAACCCTAAACCTCGAGCAAATATCCCTTCCTTAGAGCTTCTAGGAGGCTTACTCATGGCGTCAACTTCCTGTGGCTCCATACCTAAAGCAATAGCAGGAAAAGAGTCAGTTATTAGGTTAATCCATAGTAAATGCACAGGCTTTAAGATTGTAAAGCCTAAAATGGTAGCCGTAAATATAGCTAGAACCTCTGATAAATTGGATGACAATAAGAATTGGATCGCTTTTCTAATATTGTTATAAATACGGCGTCCCTCTTCTACTGCATTGACAATTGTTGCAAAGTTATCATCGGCAAGAACCATATCTGCTACATTTTTTGTAACATCAGTACCGGTAATCCCCATACCAACTCCGATATCGGCAGTTTTAATAGAAGGTGCATCATTAACACCGTCACCAGTCATAGCAACTATCATACCTTTATTTTGCCATGCCTTAACGATACGAACCTTGTGCTCTGGCTGCACCCTGGCATAAACAGAATATTTTTCAATTACTTTATCTAACTGTTCATCGCTTAACTCATTTAATTCATTACCAGTCATTGCTTCTGAAGCGTCATTGATAATTCCCAGCTGTTTTGCTATGGCAACAGCTGTATCCTTATGGTCACCAGTAATCATAACTGTTCTAACTCCTGCTGCTTTACATTCCTCTACAGCAGGTTTAACTTCTGGACGAATTGGATCAATCATACCAGTTAAACCAACAAAACATAGGTCTTGTTCCAAATACTCAGGGGTTTTCTCTTTTGGCATCTCATCCCATCTACGGAATGCAGCCGCTAGTACACGAAGAGCCTGATCTGCTAAAGCTTTATTAGCATCTAGTATTTCTTTACGTTTATCATCGGTCATTGGCTTAATCTGAGAACCATCCCAATATGTTGTACATTTTGAAACCAATACATCCGGCGCACCCTTAGTATACTGCTCATAAGTGCCATCCTCCATCTTATGAACGGTACTCATTAATTTACGACCGGAATCAAAAGGAGCCTCAGCAATCCTTGGTGTTTTTTCCTCCATATTACCTTTTGGCAATCCTAATTTATATGCATAGTTTATCAATGCAGCTTCAGTAGGCTCACCTTCTGCTTCATTGGCATCATTTAAATGGGCATCGTTACATAATGCCATAGTACGGGCCAAAAGCTGCTCATCAGAGCCATAATGCTCCACAACAGTCATTTTATTCTGGGTTAAAGTACCGGTTTTATCAGAACAGATAACATTGGTAGATCCTAAAGTCTCCACAGCGGTTAATTTACGAACTACCGCTTTTCTTTTAGACATATTAGTAACACCAATGGATAAAACTATGGTAACTACAGCTGCTAGACCTTCAGGAATAGCCGCAACTGCTAAGGAAACAGCAATCATAAATGTATTCAGTATAGCTTCACCTGTTACATCTGGATACATTCTTAAAATGTCAAATAAAAAGATAAATACACTGATGCCTAATACAAGCCAGCTTAATACCTTACTTAATTGATTAAGCTTAATCTGTAAGGGTGTTGCATTCTCTTCTGCTTTTGTTATAGCATCTGCAATTTTACCCATCTCTGTGTTCATTCCTGTGGCAGTGATAACTGCAGTACCACGGCCATATACCAGAGTACTACCCATGTAAACCATGTTCTTACGGTCACCAAGAGAGATATCTTTTTGATCACCTAGATTTAAGGCAGTGATTATCTTATCAACAGGAACACTTTCACCAGTCAAGGCGGCTTCCTCTACCTTCATACTAGCACTTTCAAGAAGTCTTGCATCAGCAGGAATTGAATCACCTGCTTCTAACACGATAACATCTCCTACAACAAGATCCTCGCTCTTAACCGTCTGCAATTTACCATCTCTCATAACTTTAGTGGTCGCAGCAGATATTGCCTGCAGAGCTTCGATTGCTTTTTCTGCTTTACTCTCTTGATATACACCTAATATTGAGTTAATTACAACAACAGCCAAAATAATAATTACATCAGTAAAAGATTCACCTGAGTAGGCTGCAGTAACACCTGAAATAGCTGCAGCAGCAATTAAGATTAAGACCATGGGATCCTTCAATTGATTTAAAAACCGTACGAGTAAAGAATCCTTTTTAGCTTCAGCAAGTTTGTTTTTTCCATTTTGCTCAAGCCTCTTAGCAGCTTCACCGCTGGAAAGTCCATTGGCCTTGGACTTTACTTCTTGCAAAACAGCTTCCGATGTTTGTAAATATTCTTTCATCTTTTCCTCCTAAAAAAATAATCAAGTACCACTGTACTTGATTTTCTTCCTATAGACTCAAGTACAGCGTTAACTATACATGAGTCTCATATTTTAAGATAAGCCAGGTTACAAAAACCAGGGTTGTTGACTTATCACGCTTTTAAGGCGCATATTACTCCCCCACGTTAGTACAATGATATCACGTATGGAAGAATTTTGTCAATTAAAAAATTATTATAAAATGATTATTTTTTTTACTTTTATGGGGATTCTTGCTGTCTTTCTTTTGCTACTACACAGGCCTTTATAGCTCCTTCTACAGTATCTGTAGCAACTAAAAAACCGCTATTATGACAAAAATGTAATTCCCCAATCCCGCTACTTTCCCTTAACTCATCTCCTCTTTTCCCTCTCCATTCTTCTGGGAAGTATATTTTTAGTTCTTTAGTATCCCTATCTAAGGGAACTCCCTGGGCGCAGTATCCGCCCCGATCTGAAGGATATATCACAAACTCTATATCAGTACCTATTATAAACTTTTTCCAAGGTACCCCCTGTGACAGTACAGCTATCTGATTCTTAGCATTTGCTAAAGCTTCCCCAACTATACCTTCTGCCCTCCGTGAACTTTCAATATGTTCAAACTTTTTTCTTAAAATTGTAAGGGCTAAGCTTTTTGCCTCTAGAAAGCATTGATCTTGGTCTATTTCAGAATCCCAGGGTGGATTAAACAATGAAATAATTTCGGCCACTTCATTTTTACTTCCTGTATTATCTGAAAGGTCTAAGGGTTGTACAAAACTTTCATCAAAATGTTCTGCCTCTTCTTGGGTCAATATTACTGTACCAAAACTCTTCCATAAAAGCCCAAATGCCCCATATGGAACTCCGTTTTCTCTAACAGGAGCCCCCTCATGGTGGTGGTCGTATTCTCCACCTCCTATATCAAATACTATACCATCATAATCATCAGGAACTTCATATCCCCGCTCTATTTGAATCTTAGGATTTAGATAGGTAAGTAATGCAGCTGAAAATACATCGTCTGCATGAAATTTACCACTGTGGGTAAAAGCCCTTTGAGGGATTTGATGAATATTGTCCATGGTTTGTCATATCCTCTCTGTATATTATTTTTGTCAGTTATAAAAACTATTTATTCATTATTATAACATTTTTTTCATCATATCATCAATTATCTCTTATACCCACAGATTTGCCCCAATGAAATCTGATGTAGTTATGATTGACTCCCATTATACTAGAAATAGTGTTAATCTATATTCCCTTAATTATACGCAAAGCCGCTTAGCACAAATTATGACTTAATTTGCTTATGCTTTATACTAATTATTGCTTTAAATAAATCTCCGTCCACTTGTATCTGAAAATCACCACCCTGTAATTCTACAAAACTTTTTACTATAGCAAGGCCCAGTCCAGATCCATCTGTATTTCTAGATTTATCACCTCATGCAAACCGTTCACTGATTTCCTCTATATTAAAATCCAATTCAGATGCTGAAACATTTTTAAGAATTATCTGGACCTCTTCTTCCTCCTGTAATATATCGATATATGCCCGTGTATGGGGCATTGCATACTTGATGATATTAGTAATAAGATTTTCAAAAATCCTAAAGGTCTTCTCACTATCTAAACATAATAAAAGCTTAGTTCATACTTTTCCCACCCCGTAATTATTATATAAATATTATACAGCATCAACATGTAAGTTCATATAATATCCCATTAATACTTTATTCTCTGCTTTAGTTTCTCAAAGCTTCTAATATCCTCCTTATGGATTACTCCCAAATCCTCTACCACAGCAGTAATACTACTAAAAGGAAGAGGTATGACGTACTTATCCCATCGGTGCTTTAATCGTAATACTCTTTTATATTCAAAACGGATATAAGCCACCTGTTTCTTCGATTCTGCTGCTAATACAAATATTAGCTTCTTAGGTTCATGAAGGGGCCCTAAAGGTCCATCCAGGGATAGGGCTATAACCTCTTCTGTCTCTTTGGAAAAATCCATTAATCTAGCAAAATGCTGTCGCATCCGCATTCCATCGGGTAGTCTTATGGCCTTAGCCCCAAAGGGAACCAAGATCCCTTCTATTACATCTCCCCTTCTATCTGCTGTTACTATAACATTAACTCCATTTATATATTTTCTTAATTCTTTAAGTACCAGTTGCATACAATAACTATCACCATGCCAATATCCCACCATAGAATTTTGTTTAATAAGGTTTTTATTCTTTACCTCTACTCTCCCTGTTACTTCCACAACTTTTAAATAGGCTCGAAAGATATTGGACATTAATTTACATAATCTTATTCTCATAGGGCTCCTCCATTCCTTGGCGAAGAAGCAAATCTTCGTAAAGCATTTCAACCTTCTTGGCAATATTCCATGCTAGATATTTCTCTGCCTCAAACAAGCAATTTTCACTCATCCATTTTCTTTGCATGGCATTATCAAGTATTACACCCACCTTATTCTCCCACTGGTTCACATCTGCCTCCGTTATATAACCGCTCCAACCATCTTTAACCACATCATTAACTCCAGTAGCCTCAATTGCTACCACAGGCAAACCTGCTGCCATTGCTTCTAAAATCACTATTCCTTGAGTCTCTGACTGAGAAGCAAATACGAATAAATCACAGGCACGGCAGTAATTGCGAATTTGAGCATGGTCTAAACACCCAGTAAATACAATATTATCTACTAGATTAAGTCTCTCAACCTCTGATATAATAACGTCTCTATGGCTCCCTTCACCGATCAACAAAAGACGAAAACAATCTCCCTTTCGATTTTTTAGTCTTGAAAGCCCTTCAAGTAGAAAATGAAGGTTTTTCTCCTTTTCAATTCTTGATATTGTACATAGTAAATACTTCTTTCCAGTTAAATATTGTTCCCGTATTTTTTCTGCTATCTCTCGATCATAGTTAAAATCCTCCTCATCAAGTCCAGTGGGAATTACCTCTATATTCGTTATGGTCCCATTTTCCTCTAAATATTGCTTCATGCTCATAGTGGGAGCTAAAACCAAGCTACAACGATTTGTGAAAACACGGTTATGAATTTTAACCAACTTCTGGCTACCATTATAGAATAGCTTTCTTGGGAGTATACCAAGGCGGTTGCTACCATCTATATTATTATACTTATGCATTGAAGCATAAGGCCTTAGATAATGTAGGTACTGTTCATATCTGGTGTGATAGGTAAATACAATGGGGATTTTATGCTTTTTACTTAAATGCTGAGCTATATATCCCACCAACATAGGATGATGGACATGAATTATATCAAAGGTCATGATTGTAAAATAATATTCTATTGTTTTATCCATGATATCTGGTATTACTATATTACCTCTTAATTTCTTTTTTCTTGAGCGATACCTGATAACATAGGGTTCATCTATCTGTTCCTCATAACTTGGAGCAAAAACATATACTTCGTGCCCTAGTTTTCTAAGACCCTGAGCCAATCTCTCGATAGATATTGGAACACCACCAACGAATGGCTTATAATTATTCGTCAGCATTGCAATTCGCATAATATAATTCTCCTTTCACTCACCTAATTGAACATGACAAGTACTGCTTCACCGAACAGATAACCAGCTCCTACGAATACTAAATTCCAAACCAAAATTCCCAAAGCCGAAGCAATGGTATAACCATAAAAACTAACCTTTAGCACTCCAGCTGGTATGGATATCAAGGTTCTAAGTACTGGTATCAACTTACCTACAAATATGCCAATATACCCTTTGGTCCTTACTCGCTCTATTGTCCTATCAATAATATCTTTATGCTTTGGAAATTTTTTTATATATTTCTGTAATACAATTTCTCCACCGTACCTGCCAATAAAATATAATATCCAACTTCCGCAAAGCCCTGCTAAAACAGATAGAGCTAATGCTGGTATAAAACCAATGTTACCTTGGGATGCCCATATTCCCGCTAAGGGCATTATTATCCCTGAAGGAAATCCAGGCATATTCATATACTCGAGCAAAACAATAACAAAAATAGCCAAACCACCGTATCGCCCTAAATAATCTGTTAGTGTTTGAATGTCCATACTTTTCCTCTCTCAATTAACAAATAAATTAAGCAAATATAAAGAGATTTTATAAATTATACTCTCCTTGTTTTCCAATTTAATTCTATTAGTTTTATTTGCTAATAATAATATAATACAAATATCTAAAGTTCAACTGGATAAAAATCTAAAGATTTTCTTAAGATTTGGGTAGAAAAAAGAGCGTATCCTAAGATACGCTCATAAGATTCTCAGTTTACCTTCCCGCTTTAAATCAGAAAACAGCACTGATAATACTATAATAGTTATAGTAAGTATACTTTGTCATCCTAAGTGGCATAAAATTAGCAAAAAATGATTAATCTCATATAATCTGACTACCTACGGCATATAGTTCTTCTAAGTTCTCTATAGTGCCTGTAACTA
>JAAYPX010000058.1 GCA_012519565.1 Clostridiales bacterium
AAACAGGACAACTCCCTTTAATAAATCTCCGGAATTATTGGTTTTAAAATGAACCCCATAATGATGGCCAAACATTTTACCAAAGTCAGATGCAGCTAACCACGGATTGGTATCTAAACCAATAATATCTGCTATAGCTTCATCTTCCAAAGGCATTACTAAGTTGCCAGCATATATATCTTCAAGATAGGTATCAGACACACCAAACTCTAGAATATCCCCATAGGTATCGCCAGCAGCCTTAGCTGTTAATAAAGCTTCCACCATGTCTCTACCCTTCAATTGTTCCACTTCAATAGTACAGTTATAATCTTGCTCAATTGTCTCCAGTGCCTTAATAATTTCTAAGGTTTCATTAGGTGTCTCATCTTTGTTCTCTGAATAAATATATCTTTTTGCCATGGTAGTAACGAACCTAATTGTTCTTCCACCCAAGTCCATGGGTGTTTCTACAAAACCTGTATATTGTTCAGCCAGTAATTCTCCTTGGGATTTTGTAGCAGTTGGTTCAGGTACTGGAGTGGATGTTGCGTCAGATGTAGGAACATCTGTAGGAGTAGCTGTAGGAGTAGTACTGTTATCCTTAGCTACTTCCTTATCATTGGATTTACACCCAACCAGCATAACAAAGCACAAACAAGTAATACAAAATAGACAAATGATTTTCTTCAACACTTTCAAACCTCCCATTAGATAGATTTATATGATAAGTTGGTTTCCCAACCTCTCAACAACTTAATATACCTTCTCTTATATTGTCTTTAACTAGCAATTCTATAAGGAATTGATGGGCTTCTAACCTGTAATACCTGATCTTTCCAAACTTTGAATAAAGAACTTCTGTCCTATTATATATACAAGGGCAATGGGGATAATAGCAGCAACAGCGGCGGTATTGTTAAAGGCTATAGCCATAACCTCCTCTTCTCCCCCATCCACATAAGCTAGCATATTGGCAATTAAACCTGTTCCCCTCATAAAAATTTTGCTATATATAGAGTCTGTCCATTGCCATGAAAAGGAGAACAAGAATATAGTAACCATCAAGGAAACTGCATTGGGCAGCATAATCTTATAAAAGGTTCTAAAGGTATTACAACCATCCACATAGGCTGAATCTTCTAATTCCATGGGCATATTCTTGAAAAACTGGCGGAACATAAATATGTATAATCCATTTTTAATCCCCAGTCCCGTTATGGCCAATACAATTCCTGGAGCATATGTTCCAATTAAATTAATATTTCCATAGAAAAAACGAAAACGTATGAACAAGGGTATCATCAAGGTCTGCGGAGGTACAAGTAGTTGCAAGATTACCAATGCGAAAATAAGTTTATTTCCTTTAAATTTAAATCTTGCCAGGCCATAGCCAACCAAAGAGCAGACGGCTACTTGTATCAATCCTATTAAAGTGGAGTAGGCAAAAGTTGCAATAAGTGTTTTCTTATATTTCATCTGGCTTAATACAGTCTTAATATTATTCAGAGTGAAGTATTTAGGAATATACTCAACCGCAGGATCTAGATAATCTTCAAAACTCTTAAAGGAATCTATGATTTTTACTAAAAAGGGATATATGATGGTGAAGCATAGACCTACCAGAATAACGAATCTAGCCACAATCCATAAAATCCTACCTATTCCGGATATGGAAAACCATTTTACCTTAAATTTCTCTAATCTACTTACATTATTCAAGATAAGTCACCCTCTTTGATATTATTTTGCTTGTAATTCCTAATACTATTATCACAATGATAAAATATATCCACGATAAGGCCGCCGCATATCCCATCTTACCATTACTAAAGGCCAGACCCTGTATATATTCCATTACTCCGTAGATTGGATTGGTGAAGGTATCTATAATTGTATAGACTACACATACTAATAATGAAGGAGTAAGCAGTGGAAATGTTATCTTCCAAAACTCTTCCCATCTAGTTGCCCCTTCAACTTTGGCTGCCTCAAACATTGATGGATTGATAGATTGTAAGGCAGTTAAGAAGATAAGGATTTGAACACCGGACCCATTGACAATGTTCTTCATGTTATTTATTACACTTATAACAATACCTGAAAGCCTGGCTGGTAAGCCCATATTAGTTAAGACATTAACTGTTTGGAACATTGCCCTCATACCCATTTGGTCAAAACTTGTACCGGCAGTCTCAGTGGCTATATCCATGGCATTATATATAGCATTAGCCTCTTCCATATCTGCAACTATTCCCACACTGAGGACCACTGGCATAAAGAATATGGTTCTAGCCAACCCCCTACCATGAAACTTTTGATTTAATACCGTTGAGATAAAGAAACTAAACAATATAATTACTGCTGAATCCCCGATTATACCCTTGGCAGCGGTAATAAGAATAACACGAAAATTAGCGTCGGTCATAAAAGCATCATAGTAATTCTTGAAGCCAACTGGTGACTTAGCTATATTATTAAACTCAATTACCACATCATTAAATGAATATATAAAGGAATCTATCAAAGCTGGGAGAAATATAAATATGGAGCCAATTATTACAGGTAATGTAAATAGGTAGCCAGACAATCCCCTTTTTTCTAATAGACTGAGGCCTTTTTTCTTTCTCTTATTTTCCATTATTTCCCCTCCTCTGCTGTACTACAAGATAGGACATAGCTTCCACAAGACCATCTGGCGTCTCATAGGATGTATCCCTATAATTTACATATACCTTGGAACCATCATCATAAACAACACAGTTGATATCATCATCCAGATGCCTATGCTCCCTAATCTCCACATTAGATAGATAACCCAGATCCCCATTTAATTGATTATAAGTCCTTATAATCTCCTCAAGCCAAAGCTCATAATCTACAGAGAATAAATTTATCTGGTCGGTGTCCACCAGGGATAACTGGTCTTCATGCATTAGCAGATAATTAAGTCCTGCACCACTTTCAACCGCTTCTAAAACCGCTCTTTCACTATTACTGGATTGATTAATGGATTGACAGGTATAGGGTAAGTAACCTTTTAATACCATTCCCACAAAGGGGATGGAATAAGCTTCTATTCTTTGATTACTTGAAGATGTAGCTACATTGGTCAAACTATCAGCATAAGGCAGTATATAGTCATTACCACTATCAAACTTCATAGAATAACCCTTACTGCTTAGTGTATCTAGGAGCCTTTTAGTAAGTAAATATGCTGTCTGCCTAGTAACCCCAGCATCACTACTATAATTACCACTTAGATAGGCCCCCATTGAAGCAACATATATATTATCAGTCTTAAGTTCTTTATAATGATCTAAAAAGTTATGTACAATCTCATCATATAATAAGGGGTTAACCAGAAGGCTGGCTCCAAAAAAGGTCTTTTCCCCTGATGCTGGATCTATATCTGACATAAAGGCACTATTACGGTTTAGATATCTGGATACATCATTCTTGTGCTTTATTCCATGGCCTTCTTCATATATCCTAGTAAAATCTATATCTGGATACACTTCATATCCAATACTTTGTAACTGAGAGTCTAATCTTTGAAAACCCCTAACTCCCCCTAATTCTTTCTGCACTTTTACCTTACTAACAGATTTAAAGGTTAAGCCACCATTAACCATACCACTATATAAAACATTGGCATTGTTAATTGAATTATCATGGAGCAAATTCATTATATTGCCTGCTTCTTCAAAGGTGGTCATAGGATAAGTTGTTTCAATAGGAAGCCCCACATAATTAACAGTTTTATTAATACTTCCTATGAATTGTATATCTAAAGGCAATTCATTGCTTGCCTTATCCTGAGATAGATAACCTCTTTGAAGCAGATAGCTCCTATAGTAACGGGCCATTCCAGAATAATTAGCCTCTTCCCCCTGTAGAAAATGATATCTAATGGTATAATCCACTTCCGGCTCTACTCCGTAGAAGGCATAGGCAACCCCTTCCCTACCAAAGCCATCTACGATAGTATAATCAAAATATGGGTAGGCAATATTATATTTCATATAATTGCTAGTGATTTGTGCTGTTACCCCTCCGATAGCAGCCCCATTTTCAACTATGGCAAATACAGCATTATCACCGGACTTAATACCGAATACTGGAAAGTTTGAATCTATTGCCAATTTGTCATAGGTTTTATAATTCTTGGCATAATCCTGGCCATAGAAAGGAATACTAACTCTATCCATGGACACATGCCTGCTTCCATTTTCAATAATAGAACCACTGCCATCGGGTAGGAAGATGTAGCCTTCCCTATCATTGGTAGTCGCTCCAAAGGCCTTAAGTATTTCCACCCTAGTTAAATAATAGCCCTCAGCTACCTCAATATCCTCTGTGTCCACTGATACTATTAAGTCATTGCCATGGAGCCGATACCTTAAGGGAATAAGGAAATACGGTGGTAAACCAACACCTTCTACAATGCCTAATTTCTCCTCTTCCGCCTCCCTAACCCTATCATCTATCCCCATTAAAGAATACATTTCCAGCAGTTGATTGGTTATCTTATTGGTAAGATTAGGTTTTAATACATAGATTACTTCCAGCTCTTCCAGTTTAGGATACTTTGCTAGATATTCTGCCTTATCAGATGGAGTCATGGCTGAGTATCTAAGCTCTGTATAATTATTGACAAAGGCTCTGTAATCAATGATACTGATTTCCTTAGCCTCAATTTTCTCCTTTAACATGGCATCATAATAAGAATAAGTTTCATTGGTAAAAGCCTGAACCAGACCCGTCTCTGCAAAGTTAGTTCCAATACCATAACGAACTATTAAAGCATCATCTACTACTTCATAAAAGACTTGATTTTTGTCATTGGAATAACTATCAGGATAAGATGTCATGGTAAATTTTTTCTGGGCCCAGTTATAATACTCTATACCAACCTGACTAAATAATATCCTCTTACTTTCATCAATCAATTTACCTCTCTCTTCCTCTGGGGTATTATAAAAGACTTCATTGGACCAAAACACCTTACCAGTTGACTTGTTATACACTGCTATATCGTAATACTCCCCTATGTAAAGTTCTAGATATTCATTTTCAAGAACCTTATCCATTGAAATTAATAAATCTTTCTCATCTGAAATTTTATAAGCAGAATTCAGTACAAGCATATTATCTTCCAGTTTAAAAGTAGTTTTCTCTTCATTATTAACTACTGCAATAGGGTTACAACCGTTAAGTAGCAAGGTACTTATGACTATTACAGTAAGTAATAGCAATCTTAATAGTTTATGTATTCTTCTCATCTTTGCCCTCCCTCCTATCAATAACTTAACCGTAGCATCAGCTCTTCTATAACAATACTTATAAACACTAGAACCTGCTGAATTAAATTAAAGAATAGTAAAACTAAAATAGCTAAGGCAATAATACCAACTACGGTAAATAAGATAACCACTATGGTACGGGACAAAGTAAAGTGATGGGTTACGACTTGGCTTATGATTAGCAAAAATCCTATCCATACATAAGATAAACCATTTAATAGGTTATAAAATACAAGTTCCCTTAAGATAAAAATATTACTTAAGATAATCATAGGAATTTGTATAATCACAAAGGGAAGCAAGCTGTATGCAGTGGCTGTACATATGTCCCTAAATGTTCCTTTGCCATCACTTAAGCAAGTTAAGCACCAGTTGGCAATACACCAGGCAAAATATAGTGATAAAGTGGATAAGACTGTCTCCAGCAAATTATAATGGGCACTCTTAGGTCCGATAAATAAATATCCGGTATATAGTTTGGATAGTATCTGAGTTATAATAGTAAGAAGAAGAATGATTATTCCTGTCTTTAGACTGCCGTATTTTTCATATTTTATATCCCAAAACCCTTTAAAAGGATGTCTAATGAGATAAAAAGCATATTTTACTTCCTTTAAGGTCTGTTTCAATCTTCTTCCTCCTCTCTACCCACCAAATGTTCGCCTCTGGCATATCGTCTAACCTTGACAAATATATTCCAACCCAGATAAATTGCAATTACCACCAATAAAGTAGTAAAGATTATGGGAAATAGCTGTTCAAATGTATCTTTTCGCAGTTTTTCCTTGGCCTTGGAATAATTATTAGGATCATTGGCGTATTCATAATAAGCCATAGCTTCTTCATATTCCTCAATACTGTACTGTGCATTACCTAAACCTATATAAGCATATTGGAAGTTGGAATTTCGCTCTGCCACTTCCTTCCACATCTCATTGGCCAGGGTATAATCTCCGGCATCATAATACCCTTCCGCTTCAATAAGTAATCTACCATAACTGGTAGGCTCATAAATAATTATCTCGCATAGCCCTGAATCCAGTACCAGGATATTATTACCTATGTAATCAATGGCAATGGGAATCTGGGTGTTACCTTTTTTACTTCCTTTATTACCAAATACATAGAGTAAGATACCGTCGTTATTATAGGTAAATATTCTGCCTTTATAGCTATCTAGTAGGGAATAGATTTTATTAGGTCCAAGGCCAACATCAATGATTTTAGATGGATCATCGATAAAGGATAATTCACCAATAGGTGGAAATAAGCCTTTTCTTCTTAATACATCAACTCCCATAGTATTTAGCTTCTTTATCGGTGTAACCTTACCAGACAAATCCCTATTCATAACCACATTACTTAGATCCTGGATACTTATAGATGAAATGGTCCCCCATATAAAATTCTTATCATCTATCTTTATATTGTTATATTCAGTTGGAACAAAGGTCTGCATCTGAGCCCTCTGCTGGGCAGTGGAGAATTTTCGAAGCAGCTTGGTAAATGCATCTATAGATACGGAAGGGGCACCTGTATATCCTGTAAACACTCCATCCCTGGTAAACTGCATAATACCACTGTTAATATTTCTTGCCACCACAGAAATTCTTCCTGCACTATCTACTACCACTTTTATAGGTAGAAAGGATCTTAAATCTGTACCCAGGATGCTATCAGGTTTCTCAACTATCATGGACACATTGCCCTCTAAGTCGCTAACTACAATCCTGCTATTGCCTGTATCTGCTATATAAAGTACATCATCCTCAGAGACATATAAACCTTGAGGTTCTGATAATTTAAGCACTTCTCCCTGGTCTGTTATAAACTCTGTTAATATCTTCTGAAATTTAAGTTCACTGTCAAACATGATAATAGCACCTAGACTGGCTTCCGCAATAAAGACCTGGCCGCTCTTTTTCACAAACATATCAGCGGGACTGGTTATATCAATTCCCAGGGACTCTCCAACATTTTTAAGGGATATTGAAGATTTATATTCATATGCAGTGGGTATCTTAATAGCCATACCGTATTGGTCATAAACATAATTGCTTTCCTTGGTGTAATCTGTATATCCATAGGCAGCTGCCCAAGGCAATGCCCATAATATGATAGCTAATAAAATAATTATTATCTCTTTCCCCTTGGTCATAGTATTATCCATTCCTTTCCATAAATTTGCTGATCACTCCTTAATACCGGAGGTTGCCATAGTTTCCATTATGTTTGCTTGGGAAAATATAAATACCAACAAAGGGAAAATCAAAAGAATAATACTAATCGCTGCCCCCACACCAGCTCTGGCAATACCCCCTGCAGCAATCTGGCTTAAGGCATAAGGAAGTGTCTTAAGCTCCTCGCTATAGATATAGGGTGATGCTCCAGTGGACCATAGATCCCTTACCGAAAATACCATCAAGGTCAGCCATGCCGGTTTTACCATTGGCATTACAATATTGGTAAACTTCATCCACTCACTGGCCCCATCTATATCTGCACTCTCTAGAAGGGGCATGGGTATCATCTGATCCATAAACTGCTTCATTAAAAAAAGTCCCAAGGTACTGCTAAAGGCTGGCAGAATATAAGCCATATAATTATCAATTAGATTAAAATAGTTCATAACCAAATAATTGGGAATGGATAGAACTGCTCCGCTAAACATCAGGGAACTGCGGATCATAACGAATATGACCTTAGATCCCGGAAATCGATACTTAGACAAAGGATAGGCAGCCATAGAGGCAAGAAAAATATGTCCTAAGGTTCCCAATATAGTGATAAAAAAGGAATTAAATATGTATCTGCCAATAGGCACCCAGGTATCAGTCATTAGGTTAAATAAGTCTTTAAAATTCTTTATGGTTGCTTGCCTTGGAAGAAAGGTAGGCGGGAACACCCATAATTCATTGGCAGGTTTTAAGGCCATAGATACGGCGTAGACAAAGGGTAATAACATCAGTGAGGTAAAAGCTAGTAAAAATAGAATTAAAGTGATATCCCCTCCAACAGAACGGGACAATCTCTTCTTAAATATTTTAGCTTTCACTCTACTCACCTACCTTTTTAATGAACTTTTGTATAAACTTATTAAGGAAAATCATAATGAAAAATAATACTGTAGCTATGGCCGAGGCATAGCCCATCTCAAAACGGGTAGTTCCATAATCCTGCAGATGTTGCATAACAGTATGAGCACTATAATCTACACTGGGATTACCAGCTAAACCTGTTATAATACTTCCAATATTAAAAGCTCCTGTGATACTAATAACGGCACCAAATACCAACTGTGGTTTCATAAGTGGCAAGGTAACATACCATAGTTCCTGCCAGCGATTTTTTATGCCATCCATAGCAGCTGCCTCATAATACTCCTTACTTATCCCCTGTAATCCTGCAATAAAGGATAAAAAGGATGTTCCAAGGCTCCCCCATAAAACTACAAATATAATAATTGGCACAACATAATTGGCATTCTCTAACCATTTAATTGGACCAGTGATAAAGCCCCATTCCAGTAAAAATGCATTGAGATATCCCTGGGCATCACTACTAAAAAAGATTTTAAAGATCGGAGTCATACCTCCAGTTAGGGATGGTGCATATAATAAAACAGTCAAAATAACCCTAATTGTCTTGGGTAATTCATTGATAAACCAGGCCATGACCAAAGAAATAATATAACCTCCAGGTCCCGTAATCATGGCAAATAATAAGGTGTTTCCCAAAGCTTTAATATATAAATCATCCGCTATAAATAATCTAAAGTAGTTTTGCAATCCGATAAAATCTGGCTTTTCTAATATGTTAAAGTTAGTAAAACCCAGAAAGACAGATATTAATACGGGGAATACTGTAAATATAAAAAACAAGATTACATAGGGAGCAATGAATAGATATTTTGATTTATTCTTTTTTATCAATTTCATCTGATCTCTTATGTCCCGTTTAATTCTTTTCCCCAATGTCATTCTTTCATCTATGATCTTATCCACCTAAACCCCTCCAGTTTATATTAGTCTAATCCAAATTCCTTACGTTTCATTGCAATCTCTTCGGTAATAGCCTCTGAGTATTCACTTAAGGTCTCCCTTGGATTAGCCAAATTATTAAGAACTGCCAGTTTAGCAAAGTTCAGATTTCTCTCAGTAAAATAACCACCAGGAATCTGCGGAATACCTCGAAGCTTTTCCGCCTGTTTCATTAGACCCATTCGATCTACGGCAGACCAAGGTAATTTCTGAAGGGCTTCCCTATTGGCAGTATTATACCGGGCAGCTGCCCCCATAACAGCTTCCAATTGCTTACCAAACTCATATTGGGAGTCCGCATCGGTCCACCATTTCATAAACTCCCAAGCAGCCTCCTTATGTTTGCTACTGTTCATCAGCATACATCCCATGGAGGTTATAGGTGCAGTATTAATTATATTTCCATCTTCATCTACCACACCAGGTAATTCAACCATGGCCCATTTACCTTTTATCTCTGGTGCAGATATAGAAAGTAGGTTGTAGGTGGTATATTCAGATATACCTATAGGCATCTCCCCTGTACGAAACCTATTCTCGAAACTAAAATCAATGGGCAAGCTATAGACTGTATAAAAATCTGTCCAATACTCAAAGGCATCCAAAGCTATCTTACTGGATAGGTTAGAACTCTTCTCATCCACCGTATAATATTCTCCTCCATACTGATAGAGGAACATGGAGTAAGTTTGCATGGTTGCTGGTAATGCAAAGTTCATATTCTTACTCTGTAAAACCTGTAAGATCTCTGTAATACTCTTCCAAGTTGTTAGTTTACTTACATCAATGCCCAGCTCTTGTAAAATATCGGTACGGTAGAACAACATAGGAAAGGACATAGTCTCTGGTAAGGCATATACACCGCCACCATATTCAAAAGGTTCAGCTGCACTGGTGAAAAATCTATCTATAATTTGATTAAAATCATCAAAATTGGTCAAATCATAGACCGCATTTCGGAGGGCAAAATCCACAGGCATAGTCATCTGAGCCTGTAAGACCACATCAGGTCCCCTTCCTGCCAGAGTAGCCATTAAAATAGTGTTTTCAGGAACCAATTGTAGATTAACTGCAATCCCACTGCTAGAGGTAAAACTCTGCTGTATCATCTGGTTCAAGGCCATGGCCTGATCACGGCCACCAGTCATACCACTGCCAATCCAAACCGTTATAGTTTCTAAAGCCTCTCCCCCTGCAGTAGGTTCAGATATCATAGAAGAATCCTTGAAAAATGAATATATTAGTGCTACTATATCCTTCCATAACTTCTTAAAGAAACCATCCTCGGCCTTATCAACCTTAGCAGATGGCTCTGCTATATATAAATAATCCAGAAGTAAAGGGTGCTCTCTAACTGTCATAATCCAGTTACCAAAGCTACCAACCAGTTCCCTGTATCTACTGTAAAGACTGGCAATCTTATTAGGATTGGTATACATTTTATTTAATAAAGAAATCAGTTGTTCTAGCTGTGAAGTTAAGTTATCCTTCTTACCAGTTCTTTCCACTAACTGATTGTAGATAAGAACTAGCCGCTCTTTATTCTCCCTTAAAGCCTCCACTGTCTCTGGCATGTATCTTCCAATTTGATAATCCCTGTCTACATCAGGATTGATACTAAGCATAGCCAGAAGGTCCATATTAATCCTATTAAGATTTTCTAGTATATAATCTGCTTCCATTAATATTGCTGTAAGATCTCCAGGAACAGCTTTAAGGGTTATGATATGTTCCCCCTCTTCCAGATAAAAAAGATAAGGCTCATCTCCAAATTCATCGGTAACCCATTCATCATCATAATGAAAATGAATATTGGAAGCTTTATCAAAGGGTATCTTACCATCGATATAAAGGGCCCTATTACAGTAAATATCCCTTACAAAATTTTGCTTGCTCCTTGCCCCTATATGATAAAAACCACTTGTAGGAA
>JAAYPX010000059.1 GCA_012519565.1 Clostridiales bacterium
TAAACAGGGATTTTATGCTCTTTTTTAAGTAAGATTATAATGATTAATCCACAAAAATGAACTGTTTGCAACAATATGGTGAGTAAACCTTTAGTTTTATATCACCGTGAATAATTCAGGTTTAATTATAACATAAACTGTTACATATAATAATTTAAAATATAAACCATTCCAATAGTAGGTATTGGGCTTTAAGGTTAGATCTGGATCTATCAGAAAGAAGGTAAACCGATGGTACGAAATGATAGTATAGCATTATTAAAAGAGCATTTAAGTTTTTGGAAGGAATTAACTAGAGAACAACAAAAGAACTTAGAGCAGTCCATATTAAAAAAGAATTTTTCTAAAGGAGAAATTATGAGTGGAGGATCAGAGAATTGTGCTGGGTTGTTTCTAATTCTCAGTGGCCAGGTTCGTGCATATATTGTTTCTGAAAGTGGAAGAGAAATAACCTTATATCGTTTATTTGATAGGGATGTGTGTCTATTCTCTGCCTCCTGTATGTTAAAAGATATTACATTTGATATTTATAATGAGGTGGAAAAAGACACTGAAGCATATCTGATACCAACAGCTGTAGTTAGAAGACTGGCTAAGGAAGCTGTGGCAGTTCAATCTTTTATGAATCAGCTAATGGCTTCGAGATTCTCTGAAGTTATGTGGATATTGGAGCAAGCTCTTTTTACCAGTGTTGATAAGAGATTGGCAAGCTACTTATTGGAACAGATTAATATACAGCAAACTAATGCAATAAAGGTGACCCATGAGAAAATTGCCAATGATTTAGGTACTGCTAGGGAAGTTGTAACTAGAATGCTTAAATACTTCCAAAATGAATTTATGGTATCACTTAGCAGAGGAGTTGTTGAGGTTATAAATAAGGATAAGATAGAAAAACTATTATCGTAGTTATGTTTTAGTGCAATACTGATTAGATAGATGATATATTAAGTTATCAGTGGGATAATATAGAAAGGCATGGTACAGATGAGTTGTAATTGTAAAGAATGTGGTACAGCCAATTGCATAACAATGGTTCCTATATTTAATAGTCTAACCGATGAGGAAATGATGGAAGTGGCCTCAATCACTACTGGTAAAAAATACGATAAGGGTGAATTGGTTTATCAAGCAGGAGATAAGCACCAAAAACTCTATGTGATTCATATAGGCAGGATAAAGATATATCGTATTAGTCCTACTGGTAAGGAGCAGGTAATTCGTGTCTTGGGGCCAGGGGAATTTATGGGAGAACTTTCTCTCTTTAGTTCTATGCCCACTACTGATTATGCAGAGGTTATTGAGCCTTGCAATATGTGTATGATTGACGGTACTAAATTAAAGGAATTGATGAAACGCTTTCCGATTATATCCTTTAAAGTTATGGAGGAACTAAGTAAGAGATTGGAACAAGCTGAGAATCTTATAGAGGATATTAGTTTGCATTCAGTTGAACAAAGGTTGGCACAAGTTCTGCTCAAATTAGCCGATAGTAATGGTCAAGTAATTTTAAGTATAAAAAAAGGCGACTTTGCTTCTCAATTGGGAATGACTCAAGAGACCTTAAGCAGAAAGTTGACTTTGTTCCAAGATATGGGACTAATTAGGCAAGAGGGCCAAAGAATTATTAAGATCTTAGATTTAGATAGACTAAACGATATACATATGAATTGAGGGAAAATACAAGATAATGAAGATAAAGCAATATTCACATGATCTAATTTCATTGATTGAAAATATAAATAATAGTTCTTCTTTTATAGAAACATTAAATTTTATAAACCAGACTTTCTCTGCTTTTATTCCCTATTCTTATATTGGAATTGCTTTACTGGATGATGATAAGAGATTCATTAAGGCATCCTATGGGGTATCCGATGGCTCAATTAAAGGCCTTCCAGAGAATATCATAGGGAAGTTTTGGGAATTAAAACAAACAAGCTTATGGGAACTAGTGGCTACAGGAAAACCAAGAATAATCAATGATTTAGAAGCATATACCCAGGAAAAGCCCATAACAGCCTACAATAAAATAATTATGGATGCAGGAATTAAGGCGTCTATAACATTGCCCTTGATGCTTTCCCAGGAACCAGTTGGTATTATATTCTTCTCCAGTAATCAGAAGAATGTTTATACCAAGGAGCATATAGAGATACTACAAACTCTGGCTACAAGTATTGCAATTAGTTTTAAGCAAAATATAATTATAGAAAATCTTATATACAGTAGTATTATGGCCATGGCGAAACTCTCGGAGGCAAGGGATGAGGATACAGGAAAGCACCTTGGAAGAATACAAGAATATTCTAGATTTATAGCCGAATTATTAATGGAGGAAGAGCAGTATCCAGCGGAGATTGATCTGAAATTTGTTGATGAAATAGAGAAATTTAGCCCTCTTCATGATATTGGGAAAGTGGGTATTCGTGATGGGATACTTTTAAAACCAGCAAAACTTACAGCAGATGAATTTGAGGAAATGAAAAAGCATCCTCTATATGGTGCTGAAGTATTGGAAGCAGTGGAAGAGAATATAGCAAAAAAGGGGAAAAGCATATTTCGAATGGCAATAGATATAGCTAAGGGGCATCATGAGAAATGGGACGGTACTGGCTATCCTTATGGTAAAAAGGGGGAAGACATACCTTTATCCGCCAGAATTGTAGCTGTTGCTGATGTATTTGATGCCTTAACCAGCAAACGTCCGTATAAGGAAGCATTTTCCTTTGATGCTTCCCTAGATATTATTAGGAAGGACAGTGGTAAACATTTTGATCCTACCATAGTAGAGATTGTACTTAAACATAAGGAGCGTTTGAAAAAATTATATAAAACCTTGATGTAAGATAAATACAACTTCAAGGGTTCTCTTGGTTTGATGGAAGACAGCATCTTTAACATCTTCAATCATATTGCCATCCTGGCCTTGTGAAACACTGGTTCCATATGGGTTACCGCCAGCTTTAAAGATTGCTCCGTCGGTGAAACCTGGTGCTGCGATGATTGCTCCCCAATGAAACATAGTTGTATATAGGCTCAGTATCTATATTAACCAAATATGGCGTATAGTATTTATAATTATTGCAACCATATTGGCTTGCATAGATTGTTTTTTAATATTTTTTCTTAAAATCTACTAAATTAAGGGGCAAGTGATTGTCATTAATATAAGCCTTAAGATTTGCTTCAAATATGGCGAATAACCTTTTGTTAAAATGTTTGGACCTGCCAGATATATGGGGGGTTATAAGAATATCATCCCGGTGCCAGAGGGGACTGTCAGGGGAAAGGGGTTCCTCCTCAAAGACATCCAAGGCTGCAAAAGCAAGTTTACCCTGATCAAGAGCCCTGATAAGATCCTCAGTATTAACAGTTAGGCCCCGTCCTACATTGATAAATAGGCTACCTTCTTTTACCTTATCAAATATAGTTTTATTAAAGAAGTATTTGGTCAAATCAGTTAAAGGTAGGATATCGATTATGATGTCCGTATCCTTAAGGTAATCAATAATATCTTCTTGTTTTATACTTATATCCATATATTCTGAACTATGACCGCTCTGGGTAACCCCTATGGTATGCATTCCAAATGCTTTAGAAATCTTACCTACTTGAGTTCCAATTTTGCCAGCTCCTACAATCATTATGGTACTATTATGTAACTCAGAGAATTGATAATTTCTATTCCAGTTACCTTGAAGTTGATTGCGTAAAGAGAAGCCAATACCCCTGGTATAGGCCAAGAGCATCCCAAATACACTCTCTGCAATTGGAATGGAGAATATACCACTGCCACTGGTCAGTAAAATATTTTTTTCTTGTAAAATTGATAAATTAATTGAATCAACCCCTGCGGACCTGGTTTGTATCCATTTAAGCTTACTATTATTGTTGTTTAATAATAAGTTCACCTTATCCTTATGCCAACCATATATTATCTCAATATCTTCTAAAGGAAAGTTAGGTTCATCCTCATCCCAGCCTATTATTAGCTCGTATTCAGGAGCAATTTCTTTAAGAGTTTCAAGCTGCTCTGGGCTTGTTTCTTGTATTAGCCAGATACCCTTTTGTTTCATTTAGAACCTCCTACAATATTTTTTTGAAACTATTCTTACTATTATAATACTGGTCTATAAAAAGTATTTCTAAAAATAATAAATATTATTTACAAAAATAAAATGAAATAATTAAATGAATCTATTTCATAAGTATACTTAAACTCAGTACTACCACGGTTTCTCCTTGCATACAATGTAACAATAATGATAATAAGGGGGAATGCGCTCTGTTCACAGAGAATGGCGCGCAGAAACTATGAAGGGCTATATAGAGGAGCGGGCGGTCGAAATCGCTAATTATATTATTGAAAATAATGCAACTGTAAGGCAGACCGCTAAACAGTTTGGGATTTCGAAATCAACAGTGCACAAAGATGTAACAGAACGACTGGCACAGATTAATCCATCCCTTGCAAATCAGGCGCGGGTAGTGTTGGATCGCAATAAGTCAGAGCGCCATATTAGAGGTGGCATGGCAACAAAGGAGAAGTATCTACATAAATCAAAATATAATCAAACATATTAATTACAAATTAGCACACCATAGACAGGTATCCCATGGAATTCATTCTCCTTGGGATACCTTGTTTATTGTTTTATAGGAAAGTCTTTCGAATTTCTATACAATAAAAAGCCCTCTAATAAAGTGAACTCTGTTCACATTGTGGAAAAATAGTATTCTGGAGCTGGATAGTCAAAAATTTAACAAGTAAAAAGGTCTAAACCTTGTCGATTTTTACATGATATGCCATATATTTTATAAAAAGCTGTTATTTTAGACTGAAAATAAAATTGACAGTATAAAAAATAAAAAGTTTATGTTATAATAAAATTTGTATGCCTAAAAACAGTTATTTTGTTTGTTTTTTAACATTGTTTAATATTATCTAATGAAAGAGGGAAAAGTTTATGGGTAGGTCAACATTTTTAGGAGGTATCCATCCTTATGAAGGTAAGGAATTAACTATGGATAAACCTATTACTGAATTGTTACCAAAAGGTGAATTAGTATATCCTATGTCACAGCATATTGGAAGTAATGCAAAACCCATAGTCGCTAAAGGCGATCAGGTGCTGGTTGGCCAAAAGATTGGTGAAGCTGATGGATTCGTATCATCTAATGTCATCAGCTCAGTTTCTGGAACTGTTAAAGCCGTAGAAAAGAGGCTGACAATAACTGGTGAAATGGTTGAATCAGTAATCATAGAGAATGATAATGAATATCGAACTGTAGATGGTTTTGGTAAAGCCCGTGATTATAATAAATTATCTAAAGATCAAATAAGAGAGATAATAAAAGAAGCGGGTATTGTAGGTATGGGAGGAGCGGGTTACCCTACCCATGCTAAGCTTACACCAGAAGATGATAATAAGATTGAATATGTCATAATTAACGGAGCAGAGTGCGAGCCATATTTAACTTCGGATTACCGTATTATGATGGAACAACCTGAGAAAGTAATAGAAGGTTTAAAAATTATTCTTAAGCTTTTTGATAAGGCTAAAGGTATTATAGTAATAGAAGATAATAAGCCCAAAGCTATACAAAAGCTCCAAGGATTAGTAGCAAAGGAAAAAAATATTGAGATTAAAGTTGCTAAAACAAAATATCCTCAGGGTGGGGAGCGTCAGATTGTATATGTAGCTACTGGTAGAAAGTTAAACTTCTCTTTACATCCCGCCGATGTAGGATGTATTGTAAATAATGTTTATACTGTTACTTCTATATATAATGCAGTAGCCTTAAATACTCCTCTAATTACTAGAATTGTGACTGTTACCGGTGATGCTATTAAAGAACCAGGTAATTATAGTGTCAGATTAGGTACAAGTTATAGGGATATTATTGAGGGGGTAGGGGGCTTTACTAGTCAACCTGAGAAGGTAATATCTGGAGGCCCTATGATGGGGATCTCAATGTTCTCCTTGGATGTTCCTTTAACAAAGCTTACAGCAGAAATATTGGCTTATAGGAAAGATGAGGCGGCAGTTGAGGAAGGCCCATGTATTCGTTGTGGTAAATGTGTTGAAGTATGCCCTTTGAAGCTGCTTCCGAATAAACTGGCAATGCTGGCTAACCATTCCGATAAAGAAGCCTTCCAGAAATTCTATGGAATGGAATGCTGTGGCTGCGGTGCATGTTCATATATCTGTCCTGCAAGAAAGAACCTTACATCCGTGATAATGCAAACTCGAGCAAGTATTATTGAGGATATGAAAAAGACAGAAGGTAACTAGATTTAAATTAAGTACTTATATTTATCTGAAAAATCAGAAAGAGGTGTAAAATTTGAGCGATTTGTTTCATGTGTCAGCCGCCCCTCATACTAGAGGACAGCTTACCACTAAAACTATAATGCAGGATGTTGTTATTGCTCTAATTCCTGCTAGCTTATTTGGCGTATATAATTTTGGATTAAGAGCATTAGTAGTTATCTTAACAACAATTTTAGCTTGTACTATAACGGAGTATGTCTATTGCAAATTTATGAAAATGCCAGTTAATCCATGGGATTATAGTGATGTAGTAACAGGCTTGATTTTGGCCCTTAACCTACCAGTGTCAATACCACTTTGGATGGCAGTCCTTGGTGGAGTATTTGCAATTCTTATTGTTAAGATGTTATACGGTGGTTTGGGACAAAACTTTATGAATCCTGCTATGGCTGCCCGGGTCTTTTTATTAATAAGCTTTCCATCTAGGATGGCTAATTTTGCAGTAGAGAAAATTGCAAGTCCTGGAATCAATGATTTTATCCAGCATGGAGCTATAGCCATTGACGGTGTCAGTGGAGCAACACCACTGTCAGCTATAAAAGCTGGAGAAAGTGTTAAGTTATGGGATATGTTTGTTGGTAGTATCGGAGGAACCATTGGAGAGACTAGCGCATTGGCTCTTCTTAT
Organism: Clostridiales bacterium; assembly: GCA_012519565.1. Taxonomy (GTDB): domain Bacteria; phylum Bacillota; class Clostridia; order Lachnospirales; family Lachnospiraceae; genus Mobilitalea. The sequence continues at coordinate 6,966 of JAAYPX010000059.1, forward strand.
AGGTGCTGGCTACCTTGTATATAGAAAGGTAATAACCTTAAGAATTCCTCTGTCTTATATTATTTCCTTTATAATATTTATTATACTATTTGGTGGGAAAGGATTCGATTCTAATTTTATTATGGGTCATCTACTAGGTGGTGGTTTAATTTTAGGAGCATTTTTTATGGCAACAGATTATGTGACCAGCCCTATTTCTGCCCGAGGTCAGATAGTATTTGGTGTTTTCTTAGGTATCATGACAGGTTTATTTAGATTATTTACAAACAATCCTGAAGGTGTATCCTATGCAATTTTGCTTGGAAATATTGTAGCTCCACTGATTGATAAAGTGACAGTTCCTAAAGCCTTTGGAAGGGAGCGTGCTAAGAATGGAAAATAAATCATCAATAATAAAAGATGCTCTAGCACTCTTTATAGTAACACTGGCATCTGCATTAGCTCTTAGTTTTGCATATGAGATTACTAAGGAGCCTATCTATCGCCAGGAAATGGATAAGAAACTAGCTGGATATAAGGTGGTGTATCCAGAAGCAGTTTCCTTAGTAGAGGATGAAGAATTAATGCAGTTGGTAGCAGAAACAGATTTAACTGCACTGGATGCTTCCTACAAAGATGTAACTATAGATGAAATTAATAAAGCTTATGATAATAATGATAATTTAATAGGCTATATCTTGAAGGTGACTTCTAAGGGATATGCTGCTCCCATATCCTTGGCTGTTGGTTATTCAATTGATGGAGTGGTAAAGGGTATTGAGACCTTATCAATCAATGAAACAGCAGGCCTTGGTATGAACGCTGCGGAACCATCCTTTAAGAAACAATTTGCCAATAAACAGGTAGAGCAGTTTGAAACAACAAAGTCTGGAGCAACTGAAGAACATCAGATTAATGTAATAAGCAGTGCAACCATTACAACCGATGCTGTAGTATATGGAGTCAATGCAGGTATCGGCTTTATTCAGGAATATGCTTCTGATTTAGGAGGTGGAGCTAATGAATAAATACTTTGATCGACTTTATAACGGTATAATAAAGGAAAATCCAACTTTTGTGATGATGCTGGGAATGTGTCCTACATTAGCGGTTACCACATCTGCTATTAATGGAGCTGGCATGGGACTTTCAACTACAGTAGTATTAGCGGCAGCCAATTTGCTTATAGCTGCTCTTCGTAAATTTATACCAGAGAGGGTTAGAATTCCTTATTTTATTGTTGTGGTAGCTTCCCTGGTTACTATTGTTCAACTTTTATTAAAGGCTCAATTTCCAAGTATAGATGAAGCTTTAGGTATCTATATACCATTGATTGTTGTAAACTGCATAATTCTCGGTCGTGTAGAGGCCTATGCTGCCAAGAACTCTGTAGGCTTATCTTTCTTGGACGGTATAGGTATGGGACTTGGTTTCACCATAGCCCTAGTTCTAATTGGTTCATTCCGTGAGCTATTGGGGGCTGGAACTGTATTTGGTTTTTCTGTTATGCCAGCATCCTATGAGCCTATTTCAATCTTTATACAAGCTCCTGGAGCATTCCTGGTTCTAGCAATGCTAACAGCTCTACAGAACAAATTGCGTCTGCCTTCAGCAACTAATGGGGAAGGTAGAAAGTCCAGTCTTGCTTGTCATGGAAATTGTGCAAGTTGTAGTGGAGAAACCTTCATTGCTAACCATAATGGGATAGAAGAAGCTAAGGCAGTTGCTGCAAAAGTAGAAGCTGCTAATAAAGCTAAGAAAGGGAAGGAGGATTAATCAATGAATTCTGATTATTTTGTAAACCTATTGATTATTATGATAAGTGCTTCGTTAATTAATAACGTAGTACTAAACCAGTTCCTTGGAATCTGTCCTTTCCTTGGGATATCTAATAAAATTAAAACTGCAACAGGTATGGGTTTTGCAGTAACATTTGTAATAACTATATCATCAATAATATGTAGCTTAATTTATGATTATATTCTATTTCCATTGAACTTGGAATACTTACAAACCATTGTATTTATTCTGATTATTGCTTGCTTAGTTCAGTTTGTGGAGATGGTTATTAAGAAGTTTAGCCCAGCTCTGTATGATGCCCTTGGCGTATATCTTCCTTTAATAACAACCAACTGTGCTGTGCTTGGTGTGGCTTTAATTAATGTTACCGATGGTTTTGATCTGGTAGAAAGTATAGTTAATGGTTTGGGTACTGCCCTTGGTTTTACTGTTGCTATTATACTTCTAGCAGGTATTCGTGAAAGAATGGAATATAATAATGTTCCTAAAAGCTATAAAGGGTCCCCTATAACACTTATTACAGCAAGTCTTATGGCAATGGCCTTCTATGGATTTGCTGGTCTATTATAGGAGGAGGTGTAGCTTATGTTAATTCATGACATTTTAAGTACTAGTGGAGTTATTACATCTATTGGCAGTTCTTCCTTTGCCTTTAATGCTAAGGATTTAGCCATTGCAACTGTGATTGTAGCGGTGCTGGGACTGCTTATTGGTCTCTTTCTTGGAGCTGCTTCAAAGAAATTAGAGGTACCTGTTGACGAAAGAGAAGCACAGGTTAGGGATTTGCTTCCTGGAGCTAACTGCGGTGGCTGTGGTTATGCAGGATGTGATGCCTGTGCCAAGGCTATAGCAGAAGGTAAAGCCCCTGTAAATGTATGTCCTGTTGCTAGTTCCGAAGAACATGCCAAAATTGCAACAGTTATGGGGGGCAGCTTAGAAGAAACAGAGAAACAAGTTGCCTATGTAAAATGTGCAGGTACTTGTGATAAGACAAAAATCAAATCCGTATATTATGGAGCCCAAAGCTGTAAGGTGGCGGCTATGACCCCGGGAAATGGTAATAAACAATGTTCCTATGGATGTATGGGATTTGGGGATTGTGTTAAAGTCTGTGCCTTTGATGCAATTCACATAGTAGATGGAATTGCAGTAGTTGATAAAGAAAAATGTACTGGATGTACTATGTGTACAGCGGAGTGTCCAAATAAATTGATTGATATGGTTCCTGAAAAGGCAAGACATCTTGTAACTTGCAGTTCCAAAGATAAAGGAAAAGATGTTAAAGCAGGGTGTTCAATTGGCTGTATAGGCTGTAAACTATGTCAAAAGAATTGTGAATTTGATGCTATTACAGTAACTGATAATCTGGCTCTAATCGATTATAGCAAGTGTACTAACTGCGGCAAATGTGCCCAGGTATGTCCAGTCAAAGTAATAGAGGTTAAACCAGCTTAAGTATAATAGGAAAATGAGATATGATGGTTTAGAGATATTCAAATAGTTATAGATAAATCTAAATAGTATAAAATAGGACTGGTCTTCTGATATGCATCACTAGACAGTCCTATTTTTATAACTAATATATTATGGTTAGTTGGTATTACGAGATGACTTTTTAATAAACTCGCTGGGGGTTAGCCCGGTTCTCTTCTTAAAAATTCTACTGAAATAATTTGGGTCTTTATAGCCAACACGATAGCAGATTTCTTTAATAGTTAGATTGGTGTTCAATAATAATTCTTTCGCCTTTTTAACCCTAAGCATAGAAAGCCAATCAATAAAGTTAAAACCAGTATTTTTCTTAATCAATTTACTAAAGTATTGTGGACTTATATTGACATATTGGGCTACATCTTCTAAGGAGATATCCTCCATATAATTGACTTCTAAAAATTCCTTAGTGGCTTGAACCACTTTATTGGAATAATCAATGGAATGCTGAGGTTTTATATAACCTGTTATGTGGAGGAATTTACTATAAAACCACTTAATCAATTCATCTCCCTTGAGCTCCATGGCTTCATTAAAGTAATCAATATAATTAAGTTCATTATATCTAAGAAGTCCTTCAGATCTTATAGTATAGCTGATTAAAATCAAAAGTTCCAAAATTCTATTGCGTTGCATATCTTCATTTAACCCTGCAATCTGATTAATGAGGATGCTAAAATAATCATTAGCCTCCCTCTTCCCCAGTATTATGGATGATAACATGCGTTTTTCTGCTTCGCTATAATCCATAAGATAACTTCGCTTCTGGTTTTCTAAATCCTGTATATGTACCGCTTCATTAGGCTGACCATAGGGCAAACAAGTAAGTGAGTCAATAAAGGATTTATAAATCGAGTTAATATTATATACATTACCTATACCTGCAAAGGATGATATATTAAACTTTTCCTCTATACCGCTAATTAGTTTTTTGGCTATATTTTTACTTTCGCATTTAAAGTTACTTGTAACTTCTGCATTCTCTGTAGAAATTAATATACTTATCCGATTGTCAATTAAAGGGCCTATAGAATTGCAGTAATCGGATAATGTGGATTTAATATAGTTATGCAAATCTATTACACCAATCTCGGTATAGTCATTTTCTGATTTCTCTGTATCCAGAACCATTAATATAAGATAGCAATTGTCTTTAATATTAAGAATGGTCTTATATGCTAATAGTTCCTTCTGAGAGCAGGTACGAAAAAAGATAGAGAACATTATATTGTGCTCTATTAAAGCTTTTAAATCGTCTTTGGTTAGTCTTAAGTTTGAACACAGTATCTCTGCATATAAACTATCCCAGAAATCCATGGAACTAATCGATCCTCTCTCTTTTATATTATTAGGAAGCTTATTCATGGCAACACTCCTTTTTGCCAATATTTCGTATAGTAATTACTTTATGAGTATACCATAAATTACTATTAATTGCACAGGTAAAAAGTGGTTTTTTGTTATGATTATACAAAAAAAATTACTACAGTAATGCTAGTGTTAATCGTCGTTTATAATATTAAAGTGTAAATATAAATAATTTGTACAAATTAACTGATACTATTATATAGAAGGTATTTGAAATTCCTGTCATGATTAAGGAAAAATAAAATTTTGTAAAAAAAAAGTTGACGTAGATAATTAGGTATGCTATATTTATTAGGCAAAGGAAGAGGGCTTTTTTTTTATGCCTAGAAAGTCGTCTTGACATAAGCGGGTAATATTGCGCAACAAAGAGAAATCGGAGGTGGATGGTATGCGCGTAAAGATTACATTGGCATGTACAGATTGCAAACAACGTAATTATGACATGACAAAAGATAAGAAGACACATCCAGACAGGATGGAAACAAAGAAGTATTGTAAGTTCTGCAGAAGCCATACATTACACAAAGAAACTAAATAATAATTATATCTGAAAGGAAAGTGAAGACATGGGTGAGATAGCAAATAATGCTACTGATAAAGCTCCAAAGAATAGCTGGTTTAAAGGACTTAAATCAGAGCTTAAGAAAATTGTTTGGCCTGGTAAAGAGTCTATAACAAAACAATCAGTTGCTGTCATAATCGTAACCATATTATTAGGTGTAATTATTTTTGGATTAGATTTTATTATCGAAAATGCTATTGGCATCATAATAGGATAAGGGTGATGATATGTCAGAAGCTAATTGGTACGTTGTTCACACATATTCCGGGTATGAGAACAAGGTAAAAGCAAATATTGAAAAGGCAATTGAAAACAGAAAGCTCCAAGATCAGATTTTAGAGGTTTCTGTACCGATGCAGGATGTCGTTGAAGTGAAGAATGGCGTTAAAAAGCATGTTCAAAAGAAGATGTTCCCTGGTTATGTACTACTTCACATGGTCATGAATGATGACGTGTGGTATGTGGTTCGTAATACCAGAGGGGTTACTGGTTTTGTTGGACCTGATTCTAAACAGCCAGTTCCACTTACAGAAGCAGAAATGCGAAGTATGGGAATCAAGAGCGATGATATTGTAGTTGATTTTGAGGTTGGAGATACTGTAACAGTTGTATCCGGTGTATGGGAGAATACGGTTGGAGTTATCAAGCACATCAACACCCAAAAGCAAAGCGTTACAATTAGCGTAGATATGTTTGGTCGTGAAACGCCGGTTGAGATAAGCTTTAGCGATGTCAGAGTTCGAAAATAAGTTCGTAATGCAATGAAAAGCAGAGACTTACGGTTAGTTGAGTGGGAGGGAAGTCCCCGCAAACACCACAATATTCAGGAGGTATGCTATAATGGCAAAGAAAGTTACAGGTTATATTAAATTACAAATTCCCGCTGGAAAGGCAACACCGGCACCACCGGTAGGACCAGCACTTGGACAACACGGTGTAAATATTGTTCAGTTTACAAAGGAATTTAATGCAAGAACAGCTGATCAAGATGGAATGATTATTCCAGTTGTAATCACTGTATATGCAGACAGAAGCTTTAGCTTCATTACAAAAACTCCACCAGCAGCAGTATTACTTAAAAAAGCATGTAAAATCAATTCAGGTTCTGCAGTTCCTAACAAAACTAAAGTTGCTACAATAACTCAGGATGAATTAAGAAAAATAGCAGAACTTAAGATGCCAGATCTTAATGCGGCAACTGTTGAATCAGCTATGAAGATGATAGCTGGAACAGCAAGAAGTATGGGCATCACTGTAGTAGACTAATATTGAAAGTAACAACATGGTTGAAAGATATCATGTGATTGAAATCTAACAATGTGGGAGGATATGTTGAATAAAAAGCGTATTCAACAACAGGTGCGATTGTATTTGGAGTACATCGTATTTGTAAGGACATAATTATATGTCAGTTTCTTCCGATATAACCACTAGGAGGTTTATAGAATGAAAAGAGGAAAAAGATATATTGAAGCTGCAAAGCTTGTTGACAGAACAGCTCAGTATGACATAGAGGAAGCTATCAGCTTAGTAAAAAAAGCGGCGGTAGCAAAATTTGATGAGACTATAGAAGCTCATATCAGACTTGGTGTTGACGGTCGTCATGCAGATCAACAGGTTCGTGGTGCAGTTGTACTACCCCACGGTACAGGTAAAACAGTTCGTGTACTTGTATTTGCTAAGGGTGAAAAAGCGGCAGAAGCAGAAGCTGCAGGTGCTGACTTTGTAGGAGCTGAGGATTTAATTCCTAAGATCCAAAATGAAGGCTGGTTGGATTTTGACGTTGTAGTTGCAACACCAGATATGATGGGTGTAGTAGGACGTCTTGGTCGTGTACTTGGACCTAAAGGTTTAATGCCTAATCCTAAAGCAGGAACAGTTACCATGGATGTAGCTAAGGCTATTCAAGATATTAAAGCAGGTAAGATTGAATATAGATTGGATAAAACCAATATCATTCACGTTGTATTTGGTAAAGCATCATTTACAGATGATCAATTGAAGGACAACTTTGAGACTTTAGTTTCTGCAATTATCAAAGCAAAACCTGCGGCTGCTAAGGGCCAATATCTAAAGAGTGTAACTATTACTTCAACCATGGGACCTGGAGTAAAAATTAACACCGCAAAACTTAGCTAATTATAGTTAAATATAATTAGATAAAAATAAAAAAAGATTGACATGGCTTATCTACCATGTTATAATCCAAAAGTATTAACTGCCGAAGACAGTAGGTGCCGTAAGGCGTAAGGTGCAACCGCCTACCTAGGAGAGTTAGGTTTATTTATATTTGATTTATGATATATTAAAACCTCTTTCTGTTTAGGCAGATAGAGGTTTTTTGATATGATGAATACTATAAGGAGGTGTACTAATTGGCAAAAGTTGAATTGAAACAGCCTATTATTGATGAGATTAAAGGCTACGTAAAGGATGCAAAATCAGCTGTTTTAGTAGACTATCGTGGCTTAACAGTTGCGGAAGACACAGAGCTTCGTAAAAAACTAAGAGAAGCTGGTGTTGTATATAAAGTATACAAAAACACATTTCTGAACTTTGCTTTTGAGGGAACAGAATATGAAGCATTAGGAAAACATTTAGAAGGACCTACAGCTGTAGCTTTTGGTCTTGAAGATGCTACTGCTCCAGCTAGAATTATTAATGAATGTATCAAGACAATGCCTAAATTAGAATTTAAAGCAGGGGTTGTTGAAGGAACTTACTATGATGAGAATGGTATCAAAGTTATTGCAACTATTCCTTCCAGAGAAGTTCTTATCTCCAAGTTACTTGGAAGCCTACAATCTCCTATCGCAAATCTTGCTCGTGTGCTTAAGCAGATTGCAGAGAAAAATGAAGAGGCAGCATAAATATTTTTGTCAACTAATTGGTAATTAGAACGAATTTATTTTAAAAAATATTTTAATAAGTTATCTATAATATTATTACAACTTGAAAACAAAAGGAATTAAAAATTATATTGGAGGTAAATATCAATGACAACTCAAGAATTTATCGAGGCGATTAAAGGCCTTACTGTATTAGAATTAAATGAATTAGTTAAAGCATGTGAAGAAGAATTTGGTGTATCTGCAGCAGCAGGTGTAGTAGTAGCTGGTCCTGCAGCAGGCGGCGCAGCTGAAGAAGAAAAATCTGAATTTGATGTAGAATTAACAGAAGTTGGTCCTAACAAAGTTAAAGTTATCAAAGTTGTTCGTGAAGTAACTGGTTTAGGATTAAAAGAAGCAAAGGACGCTGTAGACGGTGCTCCTAAGGTTCTTAAAGAAGGTGTTTCCAAACAAGAAGCTGATGATATTAAGGCTAAACTTGAAGCTGAAGGCGCTAAGGTTACATTAAAGTAATCCGCTAATGACTATAGTATAGGCTTTTGCAAGACATTCTAGACAATCATAACTAGATTTGTATTTTGCGAAAGCCTTATTTATTGCATAGGAATTTTTTATTTTTGAATAATAAAAATGAGCTTTTGCTATAGCCTATTAAGCTATTATGCAAAAGCTCCAATTATTGTGCATGAATTTGTAATTTAATGACAAACAAACAAAAATCAAATTAACCAACTTATTATTGACAGTTGAAATTAAGTGTGGTAGTATGAAAGATGCACTATTGTGGGAAATATGTCTATTTATATATATTATAGCATATAGTTCCTAAAATGAAAAGATATTTTTTATTCATTATTTAATTTTAATAAATTTCAAGGGGTGAAACGTCAATGGATAAAAACAGAATGCATCCGGTGAAACTTGGAAACAACGTTAGAATGAGTTTTTCCAGACAAAAAGAAGTACTTGAAATGCCAAATCTAATTGAAGTTCAAAAAGATTCTTATCAATGGTTTTTGAACGAAGGCCTTAAGGAAGTATTTGATGATATTTCTCCTATTACAGATTATAGTGGACAATTAAGTTTGGAATTCGTAGATTTTACATTATGTGAAGATGATATAAAATATACAATAGAAGAATGTAAGGAAAGAGATGTAACATATGCAGCTCCCCTTAAGGTAAAGGTAAGGCTTCATAATAAAGCAAATAACGAAATTAATGAACACGATATTTTTATAGGCGATTTACCGTTAATGACAGAGACAGGAACCTTCGTAATTAACGGTGCAGAAAGAGTAATTGTAAGTCAGTTAGTACGTTCCCCTGGTATATATTATGCAGTAGTTCATGATAAAATTGGTAAAAAGTTATTTTCCAGTACAGTTATTCCTAATAGAGGTGCATGGTTGGAGTATGAAACCGATTCCAACGATGTATTTTATGTACGTGTAGATCGTAATAGAAAAGTACCGATTACCACCTTCATACGAGCATTAGGGTATGGTACTAATGAAGAGATAAAGCAACTTTTTGGTGAAGAGCCAAAGATCTTGGCTAGTTTAGCTAAAGACCCTAGTACTGTGAAGGATCCGTCTGGTAGTTACCAGGACGGCTTACTTGAGCTGTACAAAAAACTTCGTCCCGGTGAACCACTGGCAGTTGAAAATGCGGAATCCTTATTAAATAGTATGTTCTTTGATCCTAGAAGATATGATCTAGCCAAAGTTGGTAGATATAAATTTAACAAAAAATTACATTTTAAAAATAGAATTGTAGGGTTTGTACTAGCAGAGGATGTAGTAGATAAGTCTACTGGTGAAATAATTGCCGAAGCTGGAACACAGATAACTACAAATCTAGCAATTCATATTCAGAATGCTGCCGTTCCTTCTGTATTGGTACAAGCGGAGGAACGTAATGTTAAGGTGCTCTCTAATATGATGGTTGACATAGCTCATTATGTTGATATTGATAGAGCAGAGCTGGGCATCAATGAAGATGTGTACTATCCTGTTCTTGCTAAGATATTGCAAGAGAATACATCAACAGAAGATATTAAAGATGCAATTAAGAAAAATATTAATGAATTGCTTCCAAAACATATTACAAAAGAGGATATAATTGCTTCTATTAATTATAATATTCATATTGAATATGGTATAGGTGAAATTGATGACATAGATCATTTGGGTAATAGAAGAATAAGAGCGGTTGGTGAATTATTACAAAATCAGTACAGAATAGGTCTATCTAGAATGGAACGGGTTGTCAGAGAAAGAATGACAACACAGGATATAGATAATATCAGCCCCCAATCACTAATTAATATTAAACCAGTAACAGCTGCAGTTAAGGAATTCTTCGGAAGTTCCCAATTGTCTCAGTTCATGGATCATCATAATCCTCTAAGTGAATTGACTCATAAGAGACGTCTATCTGCTTTAGGCCCTGGCGGTTTATCCCGTGACAGAGCAGGTTTCGAAGTTCGAGACGTTCATTATTCCCATTATGGAAGAATGTGTCCTGTTGAGACCCCTGAGGGTCCCAACATTGGTCTTATCAACTCTCTCGCATCTTATGCCAGAATCAATGAGTATGGTTTTATTGAAGCGCCTTATCGCTTATTAGATAAGACTGATCCTAAGAATCCGAGGGTAACTGATGAGGTTGTTTACTTAACAGCCGATGAAGAAGATAGATTTATAGTGGCTCAGGCTAATGCTGAGTTAGATGAGAATGGATACTTTATTGGGAATAGTATTTCAGGTCGATATAAGGAAGAAACCTCTCAATACGAAAAGTCAAAAATAGACTTAATGGACGTTTCCCCTAAGATGGTATTCTCTGTGGCGACAGCTTTAATTCCTTTCCTTGAAAATGACGATGCTAACCGTGCCCTAATGGGTGCCAACATGCAACGTCAGGCGGTGCCATTATTAATACCTGAGGCTCCTGTTGTTGGAACAGGTATTGAAGCCAAAGCAGCTATTGACTCAGGGGTTTGTGTTATAGCAAAGAATTCCGGAGTAGTTGAAA